>NZ_DAMCAM010000036.1:0-31338 GCF_032059615.1 Melaminivora sp.
AAGCTGCCGGCCTCGACCACGAACAGGATCACGTCCACGTCGCCGATGGCGCCCAGCACCGCGCGGTTGAGCGACTTGTTCAGCGCCGTCGAGTGCCGCGTCTGAAAGCCCGGCGTGTCGACGAAGACGAACTGCGCGTCGCCGCGCGTGTGGATACCGTTGATGCGGTGGCGCGTGGTCTGCGCCTTGCGCGAGGTGATGCTCACCTTCTGGCCCACCAGGGCGTTCATCAGCGTGGACTTGCCCACGTTGGGCTTGCCGACGATGGCCACCAGGCCACAGCGCTGGCCCTCGGCCGCCGGCGGCGCCCCCGGCACGCGCGCCGCGGCCAGCATGGATTCAAGGTCATTTTGCCCCTCAGGCGTTGCCCCGCCTTGATCTTCAGCTCTATCTTCAGTAGCACTCATGCCTTGTTCGCTTTCAGTTGGACCAGCATCGCGGCGGCCGCCGCCTGTTCGGCCGCGCGGCGCGAGACGCCGCTGCCGCCGGCGCTCAGGCCCTTTTCGGGCACCTCGCACCGCACATGGAAGACCTGATTGTGCGCAGCGCCCTCGATCTCGGCCACCCGATAGGCGGGCAGTTTCATTCTGCGGCCCTGCAGCCACTCCTGCAACGCGGTCTTGGCGTCCTTGGCGGCGGCCTGCAGGCTGGGGCTGAGTTCCACGCCTTCGAAGAGGCGGTGCACCAGGGCCTGGGCGCGCTCGTAACCGGCGTCCAGGTACACCGCGCCGATGATGGCCTCCAGTGCATCGGCCAGGATGGACGGGCGCAGCTTGCCGCCCGAGCGGGCCTCGCCCTCGCCCAGGCGCAGCACCTCGGGCAGCTTCAGGCGCACGGCGATGGCGTGCAGGGACTCCTGGCGCACCAGGTGGGCGCGGATGCGCGAGAGCTCGCCCTCGGGCAGGTGGCGCAGGCGCACGAACAGCAGGCTGGAGACGGCCAGGCTCAGCACCGAATCGCCCAGGAATTCCAGCCGCTCGTTGTGGTCGGCGCTGAAACTGCGGTGCGTAGTGGCGCGCTCGAGCAGCGCCGGGTCGGAGAACGCATGCTGCAGCCGCTGCTGCAGGTCCTGAAGGGGATGGAAAGACACGATGGCGGAAACAATGAAACGGAGGCTGGCAGGCGCGGCGGGCGCGCCCGCCTACTTCACGGAGTCGTGAAAACGGTAGAGAAGCGAGACCGGGCCAGCCAGGTGAATCTCGCGCGAGTAGCTGTAGGAGGCGGCAAGGCCCTGGCCGGCGCCGCCGGTGATGTCCAGGTCGCGTCCGGCCAGGGAGGTGATGTCGTCGATGGCCGCGGCCCGGTCGAAGGCGGCGCGCACATCCAGGGGCGTGGCGCTCTCGCGCACGGCCCGGGTGGCCGCCTTGCGGATGGTCAGGTATTCCTTGACGACCAGGGCCGACTGCAGGCCCACGGTGGCCAGCAGCACGACGGCCACCGCCACCAGCGCCACGCCCAGGAAGGTCAGACCGCGCTGGCGCGACGGGGCGGCGCCTGCGGCGCCGAAACGGCGTGTCGTCATGCGTCTTGCCTCCGGCGGCGCGGGCGCCGCATCAGTTGAAGGAGCCGATGCGCTTCAGGTTGCCGAAGTTCATCCACACGAAGAAGGCGCGGCCCACGATGTTCTCGTCGGGCACGAACCCCCAGTAGCGCGAGTCCAGCGAGTTGTCGCGGTTGTCGCCCATCATGAAGTAATGCCCCTCGGGCACGGTGCAGCTCACGCCCTCGACGCTGTAGCGGCACTGGTCGCGGAACCGGAACTGGCTCGCGCCCTGCACGAAGGCGGGCACGTCGGTGTTGGTGATGATGCGGTGGCGCCTGTCGCCCAGCTGCTCCTCGAACTGCTTGAAGTAGCGCATGGCATCGCGGTCGAAGTAGTCGGGCAGCTCGGTCGTCGGCACCGGCTGGCCGTTCACCGTCAGGCGCTTGTTCAGGTAGGCGATCTCGTCGCCGGGGATGCCGACCACACGCTTGATGTAGTCCATGCTGGGCTGGGGCGGATAGCGAAACACCATCACGTCGCCGCGCTGCACGGGCGTGCCGGCGGTGATCTTCTTGTTGATGACCGGCAGCCGGACCCCGTAGGTGAACTTGTTCACCAGGATCAGGTCGCCCACCAGCAGCGTCGGGATCATCGAGCCCGACGGAATCTTGAACGGCTCGAACAAAAACGAGCGCAGCAGGAAGACGATGACGATGACCGGAAACAGCCCCGCCGTCCAGTCCAGCCACCAGGGCTGCATCAGCAGCCGGCTCTTGGCCTCCTGCACGTCGCCGTCCACCTTCTGGATGCCCAGGCGGTCGAGTTCGGCGCGGCGCTGCGCGGCGGCCACCTCCAGCGCCTCGGCGGCGCGGCGGCGCCGGGGCAGGAAGACCAGGCGCTCGGCCAACCAGTAGGCGCCCGTGACCACGGAGGCCAGCAGCAGCAGCAGCGCGAAATTGCCTTCGATGGCGCCGACGTACCAGGCGGCAACGTAGCCGACGAAGGCCGCCAGGATGGCGGCGGTGAAATATTGCATGGCCTGCATGGTGCCCTTCAATCTTCGACCTGCAGGATGGCGAGGAACGCCTCCTGCGGCACCTCGACCGAGCCGATCTGCTTCATGCGCTTCTTGCCGGCCTTCTGCTTTTCCAGCAGCTTCCTCTTGCGCGAGACGTCGCCGCCGTAGCACTTGGCCAGCACGTTCTTGCGCAGCGCCTTGATGTTCTCGCGCGCAATCACGTTGGCGCCGATGGCCGCCTGGATGGCCACGTCGAACTGCTGGCGGCTGATGATCTCGCGCATCTTGGCGGCCACCGCGCGGCCGCGGAACTGCGCCTGCGTGCGGTGCACGATGATGGACAGCGCGTCCACCTTCTCGCCGTTGAGCAGGATGTCCACCTTGACCACGTCGGACGGCCGGTACTCCTTGAACTCGTAATCCATGCTGGCGTAACCGCGGCTGACCGACTTGAGCTTGTCGAAGAAGTCCAGCACGATCTCGCCCAGCGGCATCTCGTAGGTCAGCATGACCTGGCGGCCGTGGTACTGCATGTTCAGCTGCACGCCGCGCTTCTGGTTGGCCAGCGTCATGACCGGGCCGACGTAGTCCTGCGGCATGTACAGGTGCACCACGACGATGGGCTCGCGCACCTCCTCGATGCGCCCCTGCTCGGGCATGCGCGAGGGGTTCTCCACCTGGAGAACCTCGCCATCGGCCTTGACCACCTCGTACACCACGCTGGGCGCGGTGGTGATGAGGTCCATGTCGAACTCGCGCTCCAGGCGCTCCTGCACGATCTCCATGTGCAAAAGGCCCAGGAAGCCGCAGCGAAAGCCAAAGCCCAGCGCCTGGCTGACCTCGGGCTCGAAGTGCAGCGAAGCGTCATTGAGCTGCAGCTTCTCCAGCGCGTCGCGCAGCGCGTCGTACTGGTTGGCCTCGGTCGGGTAAAGGCCCGCAAAGACCTGCGGCTGGATCTCCTTGAAGCCGGGCAGTGCCTCGGCCGCTGGGCCGGCGTTGTTGGGCAGCTTCTTCTCCAGCGTGATGGTGTCGCCCACCTTGGCGGCCTTCAGCTCCTTGATGCCGGCAATGATGTAGCCCACCTCGCCCGCCCTGAGCACCTCGCGCGACTGCTGCGCCGGGGTGAACACGCCCAGGTTGTTGGCGTCGTAGGCCGCGCCGGTGGCCATCATCTTGAAGCGCTCGCCCTTCTTCAGTTCGCCATCGACCACGCGCACCAGCATGACCACGCCGACGTAGCTGTCGAACCAGCTGTCGATGATCATGGCGCGCAGCGGCGCCTCGGGCTTGCCGCGCGGCGCCGGCACCTTGGCGACGATCTGCTCGAGCACGTCGTCGATGCCCATGCCGGTCTTGGCCGAAATCGGGATGGCCTCGCTCGCGTCGATGCCGATCACGTCCTCGACCTCGGCGCGGGCGTTGTCCGGATCAGCCTGTGGCAGGTCCATCTTGTTGAGCACGGGCAGCACTTCCACGCCCAGCTCCAGCGCGGTGTAGCAGTTGGCCACCGTCTGTGCCTCCACGCCCTGGCTGGCATCGACTACCAGGAGCGCGCCCTCGCAGGCCGACAGCGAACGCGAGACCTCGTAGGAAAAGTCCACGTGGCCGGGGGTGTCGATCAGGTTGAGGTTGTAGACCTGGCCGTCCCTGGCCGTGTACCGCAGCGCGGCGGTCTGCGCCTTGATGGTGATGCCGCGCTCGCGCTCGATGTCCATGGAGTCCAGCACCTGCGCCTCCATGTCCCGCTCGGCCAGCCCGCCGCAGCGCTGGATGATGCGGTCAGCAAGGGTGGACTTGCCGTGGTCGATGTGCGCAATGATCGAGAAATTTCTGATGTGGTTCATCAATGGCCAACTAGCGACGGAAATACCGGAATTTGGAAAAAACGGGGGCGAGAGAGACGCCCCGGGCAAGAAAAAAGGGCGCGTCCACGAAGCGACGCGCCCTCAAACCAACAATCTCTGGCAACTGCGATGGTTGGGGCTTCATTGTAGGCAGAAACCCCGCCCACGGCCTGCGCCCCGCCCGCGCGGGGCTCCCTGGCGCGCAGCGGCGGCTGCCGCGCCGCAGGAGCCGCCTTGTGCCCAAAGGCGGCATTCTATCCAAACGCCTCGACCCGCTGCGCGCGGGGGAGGCGACGCCTCAGCGCGCCGGCCGGATCAGTGCGTACTGCGCCCATTCGCCCCGGCGCACCAGCACGCTGACGGGCTTGCTCTTGTCGGCCTTGGACGCCGCGGCCTCGAAGTCCTTGAGGTTGCGCACCTCGGCATTGGCCAGGGCGATGATCACGTCGCCCTCGCGCAGGCCGGCGCGCGCGGCGGCGTCGCTGGCCGAGACCACGCGCACGCCGCCCTTGAGCTTGAGCTCCTTTTCCTGCGCCGCCGTGAGGTCGGCGACGACCAGGCCCAGCTGCTGCGCGGCCGCCGTCGGCTGCTGCGGCTTGTCGCGGCCCGGTTCGCCCTGGGCGCGGGCAGCCACCTTCTCGTCGGGCTCGACCTCGGCGATGGTCACCGTCACATCGCGCGTGCTGCCGCGGCGGAACACCGTCACCGCCGTCTTGGTGCCGGGCTTGGAATTGCCCACCAGGCGCGGCAGGTCGGCCACCTTCTCCACCGGCTTGCCGTCGAAGCGCGTGATGATGTCGCCCGCCTCGATGCCGGCCTTCTCCGCCGGCGAGCCCGGCTCGATGCCGCGCACCAGCGCGCCCTGCGCCTTGCCCAAGCCGATGGATTCGGCCACATCCTTGGAAACGGGCTCGATCTGCACGCCGATGCGCCCGCGCGTGACCCGTCCCGTGGCGCGCAGCTGCTCGCTCACACGGATGGCCTCGTCGATGGGGATGGCGAACGAGATGCCCATGAAGCCGCCCGAGCGGCTGTAGATCTGGCTGTTGATGCCCACCACCTCGCCGCGCATGTTGATGAGCGGGCCGCCCGAGTTACCCGGGTTGATGGCCACGTCGGTCTGGATGAAGGGCAGGTAATCGCCCGTGTCGCGTTGCTTGGCGCTGACGATGCCCGCCGTCACAGTGTTGTCCAGGCCGAAGGGTGAGCCAATCGCCATGACCCATTCGCCGGCCTTCAGGCGGCTGACGTCGCCCACCCTGACCGCCGGCAGGCCGGTGGCGTCGATCTTGACCACCGCCACGTCGGTGCGCTTGTCCGAGCCGACGATCTTGGCCTTGAACTCGCGCTTGTCGGTCAGCGTGACGATGACCTCCTCCGCCCCCTCGACCACGTGGGCGTTGGTCATGACATAGCCGTCCTGGGTCAGGATGAAGCCCGAGCCCACGCCGCGCGGCTGGGGCTGCTGCGGCGCCTGCTGCTGCGGCCCCTGCCCGCCGCGCGGCACGTTGGGGACGGGCAGGCCGAAGCGCCGGAAGAACTCCAGCATGTCCTCGTCCATGCCATTGAGGGACGGGCGCGCGCTCACGCGCTCGGTGGTGCGGATGTTGACGACCGAGGGGCCGACCTGATCCACCAGCTCGGTGAAGTCCGGCAGGGCGCGCACCGCGGGTGCGGTTTGCGCCAGGGCCGGGCTGGCCGCACCCAGCAGACCTGCGCCGCCTGCGCAGGCCAGCGCCAGGGCCAGTGCGCCTGAGGACAGGCGCCCCTTCAGGACAGGGGGGTTGGTGGACATCATCGACCTTTCCTAGCGAGAGTGGGAGGGGTGGCGGGCAGGCCATGCCTGCCAGCCAAAAACGACAAGCAGACCGCCTGCGGCGGCATCGGTCTGCCAGTGAAGGGGCTGAAACCCTGTCAGCGCTCGTGCCCGGCGAAGCTGGCGTTGCGCAGGAAGCCGGCCGGCATCTGCAGCGTGTTGGTGTTGTTGCCCAGCTGGCGATGCGCCGCAAGGAGCTCGTCCAGGCGCGGATCGCGCAGCATGCGCTGCTGCGGCTGTTGTGCGTCCGGCGGCGGAGCGGCCGCGGAGGCCAGTTGCGGGGCGCCGCCTTCGTCCGCGGCGCGCCCGCCGGCGACGTTCCAGCCCAGCACCGCCACGGCCGCGAGCGAGGCAAAGCCCGCCACCAGCTTCCAGCGCATGAGCTGGGCGTTGGCTGCCGGATCGGGCACGCCGGGCGCCGGGGCCGGCGCCACCTGCCGCAGCGGTGCCTGGGCGAGGGTGCGCGGCGGCGCGCCCTCGGCGTCCATCTGCTGGCGCAGCCGCTGCAGCAGGGTGCCGTCGACGTCGGCGCGCACCGTGTCGCATTGGCGCAGCGCATCGCCGATCAGGTGGTAGAGCTGCCAGCACTCGCGCCCCTGCGCGTCGGCAGACAGTTGCACCGCGCGGGCGAAATCTTCGCCCTGCAGCTCGCCATCGGCCAGGGCCGACAGCTGCTCGCGCATCTTCAAAAAGTCTTGTTCGTGGTCGTTCATGGTCTGGCCTGCCAAAAACCGTTACCAGCGTTTGCCGCCGCGCCGCTCCAGCAGCGGCTTGATGCGCGCGGAGATGGCCTCGCGCGCCCGGAAGATGCGTGAACGCACGGTCCCGATGGGACAGTCCATGGCGGTGGCAATTTCTTCATAACTCAGGCCTTCGATCTCGCGCAGCGTGACCGCCTGGCGCAGCTCCTCGGGCAGGGCCTGCATCGCGGCATTCACCGCGGCGGCGATCTCCTGGGCGGCCAGAACGGTTTCCGGTGTTTCGTCGCTGCTTAGTTCGCGATCGAGCAGGGAAGTTTCCTCCCC
The DNA here is from genome assembly GCF_032059615.1 of Melaminivora sp. Lineage (NCBI taxonomy): Bacteria > Pseudomonadati > Pseudomonadota > Betaproteobacteria > Burkholderiales > Comamonadaceae > Melaminivora > Melaminivora sp. The sequence goes on from NZ_DAMCAM010000036.1 coordinate 7,187, forward strand.
GTCTTCCTGGGCCTTGCGCAGCGCGCTCTCGGTGATGACCGGGTCGCGGCGCAGGTCCACCAGGGCCTTCTTGGCGGAGTTGACGGCGATGCGGTAGAGCCAGGTGTAGAACTGGGCATCGCCGCGGAACTGGTGCAGCGCGCGCCAGGCACGCAGGAAGGTTTCCTGGGCAATGTCGGCCACCAGGTCGGTGTCACGCACCATGCGCCCGATCAGCCGCTCCACGCGCCGCTGGTACTTGATGACCAGCAGTTCGTAGGCGCGCGCGTCCCCAGCCACCGCACGCTCGACCAGCCGCAGGTCGCTTTCGGCAGAGGGCGGGAGGGGACGGGACGGTTCGGTCATGAAGTGTTCCTGCGATGCACTGGCCGGTCAGGCCGATGACTCTGCGCCTGGCGCCGCCGGTCGGGCGGGCAGGGCCTGGGCGCCGGCGGCGTGCAGCGCACGGCGCATCGGCAGCCACTGCGCGGGTGCGTCAGCTTGCTGCAGCCACAACCACGAAGCCCTGCCAGCCAGGGGCTGCACGCGCAGCAGCAGCGCATTTTGCAGGTCCAGTGCCACCTCGGGCGCACACGCCAGGCCGACATGCTGCCCGGGGGCCGCGGGTTCGAGCACCCAGCCGGCGCCGTCCCACTGAAGCACGCCCCGGGGCAGCACGCGCCAGGCGCGCCAGGCCGCAGCCGAGCAGACGGCCCACAGCAGCAGGCTGGCCGCGATGCCCGCCGCCCAGTGCGCACTGCCCAGGCCCTGGGCCGCCCACAGGGCGACGCCGGCCAGGGCAGTGACGCTCGCCACGGCGATGGCCTGCGCCGGCAGCGCCGCGCGGCCGAAAGGGTGGCGTGCGGGCGGCGGCGACAGGTGGGAGGGCATGGCCGGCCGAAGGGTGGAGGCGGCGCGGTCGGCGGGGTCGGCGGGGTCGGCGCACTGCCCGGGGGGCCTTGCGGCGCGGCGCGCAGTGGCGGCCGGCGGGTCACGCCCGCTGGAAGACCAGCGTGCCGTTGGTGCCGCCGAAGCCGAAGTTGTTCTTGAGCGCGACGTCCATCTTCATGTCGCGCGCCTCATTGGCGCAGTAGTCGAGGTCGCACTCCGGGTCCTGCTCGAACAGGTTGATGGTGGGCGGGGCCTTCTGGTGGTGCAGCGCCAGCACGGTGAACACGCTCTCGATGCCGCCCGCGCCACCCAGCAGGTGGCCGGTCATGGACTTGGTCGAGCTGATGACCATCCTGTGCGCCTGCTCGCCCAGGGCCGCCTTGATGGCGTTGGTCTCGTTCAGGTCACCCAGCGGCGTGGACGTGCCGTGCGCGTTCAGGTAGTCGACCTGGTCGGCGTTCAGGCCGGCATTCCTCAGGGCGGCCAGCATGGCGCGGCGCGGGCCGTCCATGTTGGGCGCCGTCATGTGGCCGGCGTCGGCGCTCATGCCATAGCCCGTGAGCTCGGCGTAGATCTTTGCGCCGCGTGCCTTGGCGTGTTCGTACTCTTCCAGCACCAGCACGCCCGCGCCCTCGCCCAGCACGAAGCCGTCGCGGTCCTTGTCCCAGGGGCGCGAGGCGGTTTTCGGGTCATCGTTGCGCGTGGACAGCGCACGCATGGCGGCAAAGCCGCCCACGCCCAGGGGCGAGACGGTGGCCTCGGTGCCACCGGCGACGATCACGTCGGCGTCGCCGTATTCGATCTTGCGCGCCGCCTCGCCGATGCAGTGCAGGCCGGTGGTGCAGGCCGTGACCACCGACAGGTTCGGGCCACGGAAGCCAAAGCGCATCGACACGTGCCCCGCCACCATGTTGATGATGGACGCCGGCACGAAAAAGGGCGTGATGCGGCGCGGCCCGCGTGCCTGCAGCTCGGCGTGGGTGTTCTCGATCAGCGGCAGGCCGCCGATGCCGGAGCCGATGATGCAGCCGATGCGTGTGGCCAGCTCTTCATCCAGGGCCTCGCCGGTGGGCAGGCCCGCGTCCTGCACGGCCTCCTGCGCGGCGGCGATGCCGTAATGGATGAAGGTATCCATCGTGCGCGCATCCTTGGCGCTCAGGTAGGCGTCCAAGTCAAAACCCTTGACCTCTCCTGCGATCTTGCAGGCGAAGTTCGATGCGTCGAACTTGGTGATGAGGTCGATGCCGGACTTGCCGGCAAGGATGTTGGCCCAGGCGTCCGCCACCGTGTTTCCCACGGGGGTGACGCAACCCAGGCCGGTCACGACAACGCGACGACGGCTCATGCGTGAAAACCTTGTAGCTAATGGAGCGGGAGGCGCCACCTCCCGGTGGAGGGCTCAGCCCTTGTGGTGGGCGTTGGCGTAGTCGATGGCGTTCTGCACCGTGGTGATCTTCTCGGCGTCCTCGTCCGGGATCTCGATGCCGAACTCGTCTTCCAGAGCCATCACCAGTTCCACCGTGTCCAGCGAGTCGGCACCCAGATCGGCAACGAACGCCTTTTCATTGGTGACCTGGGACTCTTCCACGCCGAGTTGCTCGGCGATGATCTTTTTGACACGTGCTTCGATATCGCTCATGGGTTTCCCTCAAGGGGTTGTGAATGAATCCGCGATTCTAGCCGCTCCGGGGGAGCACCCCCGCAGCGGCCGGCCGTGCGGACGGACCGGCGTGAAAACACTTCAATTACATGTACATGCCGCCATTGACGTGCAATTCCTGGCCCGTCACGTAGCCCGCGCCCTCGGACGCCAGGTACGCCACGGCGTGCGCGATGTCCTCGGGCCGGCCCAGGTCGCCCAGGGCGATCTGCGCGCGCAGGGCCTTCTTCTGCTCCTCGGGCAGCTCGGCGGTCATGTCGGTGGCGATGAAGCCCGGGGCCACGCAGTTCACGGTGATGCCGCGGCTGCCCAGCTCGCGCGCCAGCGCCCGCGTCATGCCGGCCACGCCCGCCTTGGCGGCAGCGTAGTTGGCCTGCCCCGGGTTGCCCGAGGCGCCGACCACGCTGGTGATGCTGATGATGCGGCCGAAGCGCTGCTTCATCATCGGCCGAATGGCCGCGCGGCTGGCGCGGAACACTGCCTTCAGGTTGGTGTCGATGACGGCGTCCCAGTCGTCGTCCTTCATGCGCATGGCCAGGGTGTCGCGGGTGATGCCGGCGTTGTTGACCAGCACGTGCAGGCCGCCGTGCTCCTTGACCACCGAGTCGATCAGCGCATCGACGGCGGCGCCATCGGTCACGTTCAGTTTCGCGCCGCGACCGCCGCTGGCGGCCAGCGCCGCGCTGATGCGCTCGGCACCCTCCTCCGTGGTGGCGGTGCCGATCACGGTGTGGCCGCGTGCGGCCAGCTCGGCGGCGATCGCCGCGCCGATGCCGCGCGTGGCACCGGTGACCAGGGCGATGCGGGAGGTGGAATCGGGGGTGCTCATGCCAGCAGTTCCTTGGTTTCGGCAAGCGTTGCCGGGTCGTACAGGGATGCACCGACCAGCTCGGGGTCGATGCGGCGGGTCATGCCGGCCAGCACCTTGCCGGGCCCGCACTCGACGAGGTGGGTGACGCCGAAATCCGTTTTCAGCGCCTGCACGCATTCGACCCAGCGCACCGGGCCAAAAGCCTGGCGGTACAGCGCGTCGCGGATGGCGTCGGCATCCTGTCGCACAGCCACGTCCACGTTGTTGAGCACAGGGATGGCGGGCGCGGCCAGCGGGGTGGCGGCCAGCGCGGCGCGCAGCTTCTCGGCCGCGGGGCGCATCAGGCTGGAATGGAAGGGCGCGGACACCGGCAGCGGCAGCGCGCGCTTGGCGCCCAGGCCCTTCAGAACTTCGCAGGCCCTGTCCACGCCGGCTTTGGTGCCGGCAATCACGGTCTGCGCCGGGTCGTTGAAGTTCACCGCCTCGGCCACCTCGGGTGAGCCGGCGCCGAAGCTCTCCTGTGCCTGACGGCAGCCTTCGAGGACCTTGTCAGCCGGCAGGCCCAGGATGGCGGCCATGGCGCCGGCGCCCACGGGCACGGCCTCCTGCATGGCGGCGGCGCGCAGGCGCACCAGCGGCGCGGCCTGCGCCAGCGTCAGCACGCCGGAGGCGACCAGCGCCGAGTATTCGCCCAGCGAATGCCCAGCCACGGCGGCCGGCAGTGGCCCGCCTTCGGCGCGCCACGCGCGCCAGGCGGCGACGCCGGCCACCAGCATCACCGGCTGGGTGTTGGTGGTCAGCGCCAGCGCCTCCTTGGGGCCGTCATGGATCAGTGCGCCGAGGTCTTCGCCCAGGGCCTCGGAGGCCTCGGCCAGCGTCTCGCGCACGGCGGGGTGCTCGCCCCAGGCGTCCAGCATGCCCACGGACTGCGAGCCCTGGCCGGGGAACACGAATGCAAACGTCTTTGCCATGGATTCTTGAAATTTTGAATGAAATACGCCTTCAGCCCTTGTGCAGCAAGGGTATACAGCTACATTTTCAGAAGCACAGCGCCCCAGGTGAAACCACCACCGACACCCTCCAGCATGACGGTCTGACCGGGCTGGACCTGCCCGGCGCGCACGGCGTGGTCCAGCGCCAGCGGGATGGACGCGGCCGAGGTGTTGCCGTGCTGGTCCACGGTGACCACGACCTTGTCCATGGGCAGCCTGAGCTTGCGGGCCGTGCTTTGCATGATGCGGATGTTGGCCTGGTGCGGAATCAGCCAGTCAATGTCGGCCTCGCCCATGCCGGCCTTGTCCAGCACGGCGCGCGCGGCTTTTTCCAGCACGCCCACGGCCAGCTTGAACACCGCCTGCCCGTCCATGGTCAGGAGCGGGCTGCCCAGCACCTCGCCGCCATAGACGTGGCCCGGCACGCACAGGATGCCCACGTGGCTGCCGTCGGCATGCAAGTCGCTGGCCAATATGCCGGGCTCATCCGATGCCTCCAGCACCACGGCACCGGCGCCGTCGCCGAACAGCACGCAGGTCGTGCGGTCCTGGAAGTTCAGGATGCGGCTGAAGACCTCGGCGCCCACCACCAGCGCGCGCGTCGCCGTGCCGGCGCGGATCATGGCGTCGGCCACGGTGAGGGCATAGACGAAACCGCTGCACACGGCCTGCACGTCGAACGCCGGGCAGCCGGCCACGCCCAGCTTGTTCTGCAGGATGCAGGCGGTCGAGGGAAACACCATGTCCGGCGTGGACGTGGCGACGATGATCAGGTCGATGTCGCCCGCCTCGCGGCCGGCGGCGGCCAGGGCGCGCTGCGAAGCCGCGAGCGCCAGGTCGCTGGCCGCCACGTGCGCTTCAGCGAAGTGGCGCGCGCGGATGCCGGTGCGCTCGACGATCCATTCATCGGAAGTCTCGATGCCCTGCCCGGCCAGCTGGGCCACCAGGTCGGCGTTGCTCACTCGGCGCGCAGGCAGGCAGCTGCCCGTGCCGACAATGCGGGAATAGCGTGTCATCAATCAGGGGGAAGTCGAAGGGGCGCCAGAGGCAGCCGTTGCATCCGTGGCCGCCAGCAGCGGCGCTGCATGCGCGACCCGCGCGCGCACGCGCTCGAGCAGGTTGTTGCGGGCCGCATCATACGCGCGGGCGAGCGCCTGCTCGAAGGCCAGCGCGTCGGCCGAACCGTGGCTCTTGAAGACCAGGCCGCGCAGGCCCAAGAGCGCCGCGCCGTTGTAGCGGCGGTGGTCCATGCGCCGCTTGAGCGCCGAGAGCACGGGATACGCCACCACGGCGGCGGCCTTAGTGAGCAGGTTGCGCGAGAACTCCTCCTTCATGAAGCCGCCGATCATCGAAGCCAGGCCCTCGATGGTCTTGAGTGCCACGTTGCCGACGAAGCCGTCGCAGACCACGATGTCGGCGCGGCCCTTGAAGATGTCGTTGCCCTCGACGTTGCCGATGAAGTTCAGGTCGCCCGAGGCGGCCGCGGCGCGCAGCAGCTCGCCTGCGCGCTTGATCTCCTCACCGCCCTTGATGGCCTCCTCGCCGACGTTGAGCAGGCCGACGGTGGGCTCGCGCTTGTCGTTGATGGCCGACACCAGGGCCGAGCCCATGACGGCGAACTGCAGCAGGTGCTCGGCGGTGGAGTCCACGTTGGCCCCCAGGTCCAGCACCGTGGTCGCGCCGCCGCGCGCGTTCGGGATCTGCGTGGCGATCGCCGGGCGGTCGATGCCCTGCAACGTCTTGAGCAGGTAGCGCGCAATGGCCATCAGCGCCCCGGTGTTGCCGGCCGAAACCGCCGCCTGGGCGCGCCCGTCCTTGACCTGGGCGATGGCCACGCGCATGGAGGAATCCTTCTTGCGGCGCAGCGCCACCTCGACGGGGTCGTCCATGCCCACCACCTCGGTGGCCGGCACCAGCTCGGCGCGCTCGTGGGCGAAACCTTGCAGGCTCGCGCCCTGGCCGACCAGCAGCAGGCGGGCGTCGGGGTGGCTGTCCAGGAACTGGCGGCACGCGACAAGCGTGACACCGGGGCCATGGTCGCCCCCCATGCAATCAACGGCCAGAGTGATCATCGGCGCAGAACAGGCCGCGCGGGGCGGCCGGAGATGGAAAGGCCGCCATTGTGGCAGCCGAAAACGACAAAGCCCGCGCTACGGAATGCGTAGCCGCGGGCCTTGGAAGGGTGCGGGCCGGGCCGGACCGCAAGAGTCAGGCTTCGTTCTTGGCCTTGATCACCTGGCGGCCACGGTAGAAGCCGTTGGGGCTGATGTGGTGACGCAGGTGCGTCTCGCCCGTGGTGGGCTCGACGGCCACGCCCGGCACGTCAAGGGCGTTGTGCGAGCGGTGCATGCCGCGCTTGGAGGGGGACTTCTTGTTTTGCTGAACAGCCATGATCGGCTCCTGGGCTCGAAAGGGTTGGAAGGAAAACGCGATCAGCCCATAAAAGAGACGAGGGGTTTCGCGCGAAGCCCGCCATTATAGCGGATGCGTCGACCCCTGCCAGGGGCGATCAATCGGCGCCCTTGCGGCCCAGGCCCGCCAGAGCGGCAAACGGGTTGGGCGCCTCGGCGCTGGCCGCCTCGAACTCCTCGTCGCTGGAGGCCATCTGCACGGCCACGGGACACTCCTCGTGGCGCGGCACCAGGGGCAGGGCCATGATCAGCTCGTCCTCGATCAGCTCGCGCAGGTTGAAATCGCGGCTGAGCGCCAGCAGGTCTTCGTCGCTGTCCACATCCAGCGCCTCGGCGGTGGTCTCGTCGGCGACGAAACGGAACTCGCGGTCCACCGCCAGCGGCACGTCCACCGGCTGCAGGCAGCGCTGGCAGGTCAGCGGCACGGTGGCGTCGGCCTTCAGGCGCAGCCACAGCTGGCCGCCGATGCCGTGCGTCGAGCGCACCTCGCCATCGGCCGACCAGTCCACGCGCAGGTCCGGGTGCAGGCCGCGCGCCTCTTCCGCCAGGCGCCGGTAGCGCAGCAGGGTGTCATGACCGGACAGGTGGCCTCCGGCCTGCGCGAAGGCCTTGACGTCCAGCCGATCGGGGGAGTGTTCCTTGGTCATCGGGGCAGTGTAAGAGAATCGCGGCATGCCGGAACCCCTCACCGAATCGTCAAGAAATCAGCGCCCCCTGGTGCTCGGTTCGACCTCGCCCTACCGCCGCGAGCTGCTGGCGCGCCTGGGCCTGCCGTTTGGCACCGCCGCCCCGCAGGTCGATGAAACACCCCTGCCCGGCGAGGCGCCGCGGCAGCTCGCGCTGCGCCTGGCGCTGGCCAAGGCACGCGAGGTGGCGGCGCGCGAGCCCGGAGCCGTGGTGATCGGCTCGGACCAGGTGGCTGACTTGGACGGCCAGCCCCTGGGCAAACCCGGCAGCCACGAACGCGCCACCGCCCAGCTGCGCCGCATGCGCGGGCACGCCGTCACGTTCCACACCGCCGTGGCCGTGGTGTGCCGGGAGACCGGCTTCGAGCAGGTCGAGCTGGCCGAGGTGCACGTGCGCTTTCGCAACCTGTCGGACGCCGAGATCGAGCGCTACCTGCGCGCCGAGCAGCCCTACGACTGCGCCGGCAGCGCCAAGAGCGAGGGTCTGGGCATCAGCCTGCTGGAGGCGATCGACAGCGACGATCCGACAGCGCTGATCGGCTTGCCCCTGATCCGCACCTGCCGCCTGCTGCGCGCGGCCGGTCTGACCCTGCCATGACCGCGCCCCCTGCCCCCGGCACGCTCTACCTGGTGCCGGCGCCACTCGATTTCGGCTGCGACAGCGAAACCCCGCTGGCCAGCGTGCTGCCGGACGGCACGCTGCGCCAGGCCGCTGCCCTGACCCACTGGGTCTGCGAGAACGCCAGAAGCCTGCGCGCCTACCTGAAACGCATCGACGCCGTGCATCCGCTCGCGGCCGCGCTGCAGCAGCAGCACATCACCGAACTGCCCCGGCAGGTGCACAAGAAGGGCGACCATGCCAGCGCGGGCGGCGCGGCGTTCGACGCCCGCCCGCTGCTGGCCCCGCTGCTGGCCGGCCACGACCTGGGCCTGGCGAGCGAGGCCGGCATGCCCGCCGTGGCCGACCCGGGCAGTTCGGTGGTGCGCGCCGCGCACGACGCGGGCGCGCGCGTGGTCCCGCTGGTCGGGCCGGTCTCGCTGCTGCTGGCATTGGCGGCTAGCGGGCTCAACGGCCAGAGCTTCGCCTTCGTCGGCTACCTGCCCCAGGACGGGGCGGCGCGCGCCCAGCGCATCCGCGAGCTCGAAACGCTGGCGCTGCGCACCGGCCAGAGCCAGCTGTTCATCGAGACGCCCTATCGCAATGCCGCGCTGTGGCAGGCGCTGGTGCAGCACCTCAGGCCCGACACGCGCCTGGCGCTGGCGCAGGGACTGACGCTGGCCCAGGCGCAGATCCACAGCCGGCGCGCACGCCAGTGGCGCGAGCGGGCAGACTTCGCGCCGGCCGCGCACCTGCCGGCAGTGTTCGCCATCGGCCAGTGAACACGCTGCTGCGCTATTCATTGAATAGCTGCCTGTCTTTGCCCATCAACGTCAAAAGCCGTTTTTCATTCTTTTTCAGGGCTCCGGGGCCGGCGCCTCGGGCTGCGCCAGGAAGGCCCGGCACACGGCGCGCGCCTGGCGCTGGTAGTCGCGCATCAGCGCGCTCAGCCGCTCCCTGGGGCGCGGGTCGCTGAGCGCTGCCGGCAGCAGCGGATCGCGTAGCAGGCAGGCGATGACGTGGCGGCCCAGCAGCAACGACTCGCGCGTCGCGGCGGCCAGGTCCCGGGTCGGCAGCCGGCGGGCGCTGCGCTGCAGCGCCGCTGCCAGTGTGCGGTAGCGCTGCGCCAGCTCGCGCGTCTGCCACAGGCCGCGCACGCGCTCCAGCGCCGGCGGCTGCAGCGAGTGCAGCCCGGCCACCAGCGCCTGGGGCGCCAGGCCCAGGCCCTGCAGGCGCCCGTGCTCGCGCGCCACGCCGCCGCGCAGGTTGTCCGGCCGCAGCCACAGACCGGGCGACAGGGCGGCAAAGCCGCGCAGCTGCAGGGCCCGTTGGTGCCTGCGCCAGGCCGTCTTGTCCTGGCGCAGCACCTCGCCATCGATCACCGACACCCAGCCACCCTGCCAGTCCAGCTGCTCGCGCTGGCGCAGCCACCAGCCGTCCACCGCCTCGGTCAGCGGATGGCGGCCGCGCTCGATAGCGTACAGGCCGCGGTGGCTGCGCCGGATCTTGCCTTGCGCCAGCAGCCGCGTGAGGGCCACGCGCATGACCGCCGGCGCCAGCCCGAACAGCGCGCCGGCGCGGCACAGTGCTGCCGAAGGCAGCTCGCCGCCATCGGCCACCAGCAGGTCCAGCACCAGCTCGGGCGCCGACGGCAGGGCCTCCTCGATATTTCTCGGTGTGTCCATGTTTGAGAAATATGGAAATGTTTTTTAGGATTTTGCGCATCTTTGCCGCAGGAGTCTTGCCGTGTCCGATGTGCTGTACGAAACCCGGGGCCCCGTGTGCCTGATCACCCTGAACCGCCCCGCCCGGCGAAACGCCGTGCATGGCCCGATGGCCAGCGCGCTGCGCGCCGCCTTCGAACGCTTCGAGGCCGATGCGGAGTTGCGCGTGGCCGTGCTGCACGGCGCGGGCGGGCATTTCTGCGCCGGCGCCGACCTCACCGCCGTGGGCGACCCGGCGCTGCGCAACGAGCTGGACCCGGAAGGCGGCGGCAGCGGACCCATGGGCCCCACGCGCATGGCGCTGGGCAAGCCGCTGATCGCCGCCGTCAACGGCTACGCCGTGGCTGGCGGCCTGGAGCTGGCGCTGCTGGCCGATCTGCGCGTAGCCGACGAGGACGCCACCTTCGGGGTGTTCTGCCGCCGCTGGGGCGTGCCGCTGATCGACGGCGGCACGGTGCGCCTGCCGCGCATCGTGGGCATGGGGCGGGCGCTGGACCTGATCCTGACCGGCCGCCCCGTGGGCACTGCCGAGGCGCAGCAGATGGGCCTGGTCAACCGCATCGCGCCGCCGGGCGGCGCCCTGGAGCTGGCCCTGGAGCTGGCACAACAGTTGGCCGCCTTTCCCCAGCAGTGCCTGCTGGCCGACCGCGCCTCGGCCTATGCCCAGTGGGACCTGCCGCTGGAGCAGGCCCTGCGCCAGGAAGGCCGCATGGGTACCCCCATGGTCGCCGCTGAGGGCGTCGCCGGGGCCGCCCGCTTCACGCAGGGCGCCGGCCGCCATGGGCAGTTCGACACGCCGCGCGGGCAGCACCAGGACTGAGAGCCCATCCCACTTCCCTTACCCCGATCCCAGGAGACACCTGCCATGACCACCCTCTCGGGCGCCGCGCGCCAGCCCACCTACCTCGAACTGATCCACCGCGGCGCGGCGCTGCACGGCGACCGCATCGCCATCGTCTGCGGCGACCAGCGGCTGACCTTCGCGCAGACCGACGCGCTCAGCAGCCAGCTGGCCCACGCCCTGCGCCAGGCCGGCGCGCGGCAGGGCCAGCGCGTGGCGCTGCTGCTGAACAACAGCATCCACAGCGTGCCGGTGGACTTCGCCTGCGTCAAAGCCGGGCTGAACCGGGTGCCGCTCAATGCCCGGCTGTCCCTGGCCGAGCACGCCCGCATGCTGCAGGACACGGGCTGCACGCTGCTGGTGTTCGGCACCGACCTGCACGAGCGCGCGGCGGCGCTGGCCGCGCAGGTGCCTGGCCTCGCCTGCCTGGGCCTGGGCGCGCGCGTGGATGGCGGTGACGACCTGCTGGCCCTGGCCGCCGCCCAACCCACTTCGGCACCGGACATCCAGGTGCAGCCCGACGACATCGTGCTCACCCTGTTCACCAGCGGCACCACGGGCTCGCTCAAGGCGGCGCAGCACACCCAGGCGTCGTATGCCGCGGTGTGCCGCAACGTGCTGCTGAACCTGATGCCCATCGGCCGGGACGACGCCATGCTGCACGCGGCCTCGCTGATCCACGCCTCGGGCGTGTTCGTGCTGCCGTTCTGGCTGCGCGGCGCGCGCACCGTGATCGCGCCGGCCTTCGAGCCGGGCGCCTACCTGTGCCAGCTCGCCCGGGAGCGCATCACCACCATCAACATGGTGCCCACCATGCTGCAGATGCTGCTGTCGCATCCCGACTTCCGTGCCACCGATGTCTCGGCGCTGAAGGCGGTGATCTACGGCGCCTCGCCCATGCCGCGCGCCATCATCGAGCAGGCCATGGCCGCCTGGGGGCGCGAGCGGTTCTGGCAGTACTACGGCCAGACCGAGGTGCCGCTGTGCATCGCCGTGCTGCGTCCCGAGCACCACGAGGGCGAGGCCCTGGATGCCTGCGGCGTGCCCGCCATCGACGTGGAGCTGCGCATCGTGGACGAGGCGGGCCAGCCCCTGCCGCAAGGCCAGGTGGGCGAGATCGTGGTGCGTGCGCCGTCCGCCGTGTCGGGCTACCTGAACGCGCCGCAGCTGACGGCCGAGACCTTCGGCGCCGATGGCTGGGTGCACACGCGCGACATGGGGCTGCTCGACGGGCGGGGCCTGCTTCACCTGCGCGACCGCAAGTCCGACATGATCATCACCGGCGGGTACAACGTTTATCCGCTGGAGGTGGAGAACGCCCTCATGAGCCACCCGGCCGTGCGCGAGTGCGCAGTGGTCGGCACGCCGCACGATAAGTGGGTCGAGCAGGTGACGGCCGTGGTGGCGCTGCACCCCGGGCAGGCGGCCGACGAGGCGCAGCTGATCGAGCACGTGGCCGGGCAGCTGGCCGGCTACAAAAAGCCCGGGCGCGTCGTGTTCGTGGCGGAAATCCCGAAGACGGCCGTCGGCAAGCTCAGCCGCAAGGCGGTGCGCGAGCAGCTGCGGCAGCTGGCCTGAAGAGGAGCGGGGGCCTTCCCGGAAGGCCCTTTTTCTGCCCTTTTTTTCTTCTCTCAGCGCAGCTGCGGCACCTGCAGCGCCGCCAGCGCCTTCATCGCGCCCGCGCCGACAGCGGCGCCGAACTTGCGCGCCAGTCGCTCGGCGACGTTGTCGCGGCGCGTGTAGTCGATGACCTCCTCGGCCTTGACCACCTCGCGCGCCACGTAGTCCAGGTTGCCCACCTGGTCGGCCAGGCCCATGGCCACGGCCTGCTGGCCGGTCCAGAACAGGCCGCTGAAGGTCTCGGGCGTCTCCTTGAGGCGCTCGCCCCGCCCGGCCTTGACCACGGCGATGAACTGCTGGTGGATCTGCTCGAGCATGGCCTGGGCGTATTCGCGCTGGCGCTCGCTCAAGGGGCTAAAGGGGTCGAGGAAGCCCTTGTTCTCGCCGGCGGTGATCAGGCGCCGCTCCACGCCCAGCTTGTCCATGGCCTCGGTGAAGCCAAAGCCGTCCATCAGCACGCCGATGCTGCCGACGATGCTGGCCTTGTCCACGAAGATGCTGTCGGCGGACGCGGCGATGTAGTAGGCGGCCGAGGCGCAGGTCTCCTCGACCACGGCATACACCGGCTTGCCGTGCTTGGCCTTGAGGCGTGTGATCTCGTCGTTGATGATGCCCGCCTGCACCGGGCTGCCGCCCGGGGAGTTGATGAGCAGCACCACGGCCTGGGCGCCCGGGTCCTCGAAGGCGCTCTTCAAGGCGGCGACGACGAACTCGGCGCTGGCCTCGGCGCCCGAGGCGATCTCGCCCTTGATGTCCACCACTGCCGTGTGCGGGCCGCTCTTGGCAGTGCTGGCCAGGTCGCGCGACATGAGCGCCCAGGCCATGCCCAGCACCAGGGCAATCCAGGCAAAGCGCCAGAAGATGCGCCAACGGCGCGCCGCGCGCTGCTCGGCCACAGTGGCCAGCACCAGCTTCTCCAGCACCTGACGCTCCCAGGCGGGACCGGAGGCAACAGGCGCACCTGCTGCATTTTTAGTAGCAGCATTTCCCCACAGGTCGGGGCCTGGAGGCATGTTTGGCTGCGATCCTTGGGGTGGGCGGGAGGTGGGCTCGGTCATGATGGGTCAGCGTCAGAACACCAGGGGTTGCAGCAGGGGCGCAGTATGCCAGCGCACCACGCCCTCCTGCTCCGACAGTTCCACCTTCACCAGCGCCCCGCGGCACGGGCCGCCGGCGCAGGCCCCCGTGTCGGGCTGGTAGGCCGCGCCGTGCGTGGCGCACAGCAGCCAGCGCCCGGTGTCGTCGAAGAACCGGCCTTCCTGGTAGTCCATCTCCATGGCCACGTGGGTGCAGCGGTTGAGGTAGGCATGCACGCGCCCTTCGTAGCGGATGGCGAAGGCCCGCACGGGCTCGCCCGCGTACAGCACGTCAAAGGCCACGGCGTGCCCGCCATCCTGCAGCTCGTCGCTGGCGCACAGGGGCAGGCCCTGCTCGTGTGTCGACGCGGCCATCAGGCGTTGCCCTCCAGCCACTGGTGCAGCTCGGCCACCGAACCGGCGACGTGCAGCGGCGCAAGCGCGGCAAACCCTTCGGTGCTGTGCGCGCCATAGCCCACGCCCACGCTGGGGCAGCCCGCGGCGCGCGCCATCTCCAGGTCGTGCGTGGTGTCGCCGATCATCAGTGTGCGCCCGGGCGCGACATCGAACTCGGCCATCAGCTCATGCAGCATCAGCGGATGCGGCTTGCCGGCGGTCTCGTCGGCCGTGCGCGAGCCGTCGAACATGCCGCGCAGCTGCACCGCGCCCAGCACGTGGTCGAGCCCGCGGCGGCTCTTGCCGGTGGCCACGGCCAGCAGATGGCCACGGCCCTTGAGCATCTGCAGGAGCGGCAGCACGCCGGCGAACAGGCTCACATCGTCCTGGTGCTGCAGGTAGTGGTAGCGGTAGCGGTTGCCCAGCTCGGCATGCCGCTCGTGCGGCACGTCGGGCGCGGCGTGGGCCAGCGCCTGAGGCAGGGCCATGCCGATGACCCAGGCCGCGGCCTCGGTCGTGGGCACCTGGCCGCCCACGTCGCGCACCGCCTCCTGGATGCTGCGCACGATGATGGCGGTGGAGTCGAACAGCGTGCCGTCCCAGTCGAAGGCGATCAGGTCGAAGCGGCGGGGGCGGGAAGAGGTCATCGGCGGGAGGGTTTCGGCAGGAAGGGGCGCGGCGCGCCGGTGCAGGCGGCCTGCGCGCGTGCTCTCAGAGGGACTGGGAGGGGGCGGCGTCGGCGGCGAAGGCGGCCAGCTCCGGGGGCAGCTCGGCGTGCAGCTGCAAGGACTCGCCGCTGGCCGGATGCTCGAACTGTAGCCGCCAGGCGTGCAGGAACATGCGGCGCAGGCCCTGCTTGTGCACGCGGCGATTGAGGTCGAAATCGCCGTACTTGTCGTCGCCCACGATGCCGTGGCCGCTGCTGGCCAAGTGCACGCGGATCTGATGCGTGCGCCCGGTCTTGATGGTCACCTCCAGCAGCGCCATGGCCGGCAGGCCCTGCCCGGGCCGCGGCGCAAACTGCTCGCGCACCCGCACCAGGGTGAGCGCGCGCATGCCGTCCGGGTCGTCGGCCGTGGTCACGCGCACGCGGCGCTCGCCGCCTTCGATCAGATACTTGCGCAGCGGCGCGTCCACCACCTTGCGCGCGGCCGGCCACTGCCCGGCCACCAGCGCCAGGTAGGTCTTGCCCGTGGAGCGGTTGCGAAACTGCTCCTGCAGTCGCGTGAGCGCCGAGCGGCGCTTGGCCACCAGCAGGATGCCCGAGGTCTCGCGGTCGAGCCGGTGCACCAGCTCCAGAAATCTGGCCTGGGGGCGGGCGCGCCGCAGCTGCTCGATCACGCCGAAGTCCACGCCGCTGCCGCCATGCACGGCCACGCCCGCGGGCTTGTCGATGGCGATCAGGTGTTCGTCCTCGAACAGAACGGGGAACTCGCGCGCCGGAGCAGCGCGCGCGTCCTCCCCGGCCGGCGCCTGGGCAGTGCGCACCGGCGGCACCCGCACCAGGTCGCCCGCCCCCACGCGCGCATCGGCACTGGTGCGGCCGCGGTTCAGGCGCACCTCGCCGCTGCGGATGATGCGATAGACGTGGGTCTTGGGCACGCCCTTCAAATGGCGCATGAGAAAGTTGTCCAGTCGCTGGCCGGCCCACTCGGCATCGACCTCGAGAATGCGCGCCGCCGGAGCGGCGCTTGCCTGGGCAGGCGAGCCGTGTGCGGCCGCTTTGCCGCCTATAATCTGTTTCACCTGCGCGACGAATATGTAAGTGGTTGATTTGTCTGGATTTTAACGGACGCAACCCGGCTTGGCGCACAGGCTGGTCGATGCCAACGGGCGTTGTGCGCATTCCGGGCGGGCTTATTTTGCCGCCTGCACCGGTTGCACTGCATGACGCGCGGCGGGCTGACTCATCGAAACACGGAATACGGATATTTCAAGGTCGGCGCCGGCCTTCTTGCCCTTCAACCGGGCAAGGCCCGGCGTCCGACGGATCAAAGCGAAATCATGGGGCTGCTTCTGGCGTGGATCGTGTCATTGTGGCGGGGGCGTCAGCTCCTGCCCTGGCCGTGCGCGCCATCGGTCGTGCCCGCCTGCACCCTGCCCGCAGCCCGGCCACCCGCCGTGCGGCTGCGCGCATTGCGCCTCGCCTCCATCCACGCCCCTCCCCACCGGCTGCGCACCCACTGATTTTTCGCGCAGGCAAACGGCCTGCGCCGCGCAGCTCCCGTGCAGGCATCCGGCTTCCTTCTTCGTTTCGACGCGTCCGCCCCGGCATCTTTGGCTCCTGTCAAGGGCCTTTTTTGACGCCAGCGCACGGCTGCGGCACAGGCCGCACCCTGCCCTGCGCCCGGCGCATGGATACGCAAGACAACGAAGGAATCGCATCATGAAGCGGATGCTCATCAACGCCACGCAGCCCGAGGAGCGGCGCCTGGCCATCGTGGACGGCCAGAAACTGCTGGACTACGAAATCGAGATCGAAGGGCGCGAGCAGCGCAAGGGCAACATCTACAAGGCCGTGGTGACACGCGTCGAGCCCTCGCTGGAGGCCTGCTTCGTCGATTACGGCGAGGACCGCCACGGCTTCCTGCCTTTCAAGGAAATCTCCAAGCAGTATTTCGCCGAGGGCGTCTCGCCCTCGCAGGCGCGGATCAACGAGGCGATCCGCGAAGGCCAGGAGCTGATCGTCCAGGTCGAGAAGGAAGAGCGCGGCAACAAGGGCGCGGCGCTGACCACCTTCATCAGCCTGGCCGGCCGCTACGTGGTGCTGATGCCCAACAACCCGCGCGGCGGCGGCGTGTCGCGCCGCATCGAGGGCGAGGACCGCGCCGAGCTGAAGGAGGCGATGGACCAGCTCGAGTACCCCAAGGGCATGTCCATCATCGCGCGTACCGCCGGCATCGGCCGCAGCGCGCCCGAGCTGCAGTGGGACCTGAACTACCTGCTCAAGCTCTGGAACGCCATTGACGGCGCGGCCAAGGCGGGCCGCGGCGCCTTCCTGATCTACCAGGAATCCAGCCTGGTGATCCGCGCCATCCGCGACTACTTCAACAGCGACATCGGCGACATCCTGATCGACACGGACGACATCTACGAGCAGGCGCAGCAGTTCATGGCGCACGTCATGCCCGAGCATGCCGCCCGCGTAAAGCGCTACCGTGACGACGCGCCGCTGTTCTCGCGCTTCCAGATCGAGCACCAGATCGAGTCGGCCTATTCGCGCACCGTGACCCTGCCCTCGGGCGGCGCCATCGTCATCGACCACACCGAGGCGCTGGTCAGCGTGGACGTGAACTCGGCCCGTGCCATCAAGGGCGGGGACATCGAGGAAACCGCCACCCGCACCAACCTGGAGGCCGCCGACGAGGTGGCGCGCCAGATGCGCCTGCGCGACCTGGGCGGCCTGATCGTCATCGACTTCATCGACATGGAGGAGAGCAAGAACCGCCGCGACGTGGAAAACCGCCTGCGCGACGCCCTGCGCCAGGACCGCGCCCGCGTGCAGTTCGGCGCCATCAGCAAGTTCGGCCTGCTGGAGATGAGCCGCCAACGCCTGAAGCCCTCGCTGTCCGAAGGGGCTCACATCCGCTGCCCGCTGTGCGACGGCACCGGCCACGTGCGCGACACCGAAGGCTTCTCGCTGCAGATGCTGCGCATGATCCAGGAAGAGTGCATGAAGGACAACACGGCCGCCGTGCACTGCCAGGTGCCGGTGGAGGTGGCCAGCTTCCTGCTGAACGAAAAGCGCACCGAGATCGCCAAGATCGAGCTCAAGCAGCGCGTTTCCGTGGTGCTGATCCCCAACAAGACGCTGGAGACGCCGCACTACAAGCTCGAGCGCCTCAAGCACGACGATCCGCGTCTGGACGGCATGGACGCCAGCTACAAGCTGGCCGACCTGCAGGAAGAGCCCACGCGCGTCACCCGCCGCTCGCAGGAGCCGACCAACAAGCAGACGCCGGTCATCAAGGGCGTGCTGCCCGACGCGCCCGCCCCCGTGGCCGAGCCGCGCCCCCAGGGCGCGGGCCGCACGCGTGGCAGCGCCCAGGCGGGCCGCCAGGGCGCGGCGCAGCCCCCGGTGGCACCGCCCGTGGCACCCCCCGCGCAGGCGCCTGCCGCGGCGGCCGTGCCCGAGCAGGGCTTCTTCGCCTGGCTCAAGAGCCTGTTCGGCTTCGGCGCCAGGCCGGCGCCCGCGGCCCCTGCGCCCGTGGCGCAGCCCGCCGCCCAGCCGGCCGAGCCCGAGCGCAGCGAAGGCCGCCGCTCCGGCGGCGAGCGTGGCCGGCGGGGCCAGGGCGCGGGCCGTGGCGAAGCAGGCACCGGCGGCAATGGCTCGTCCGAAGGACGCGGCCGCCGCAGCAGTGAAAACCGCGAAGGCCGCGAGGGCCGCAGCGGCGGGCGCGGCAGCCGCGAGGGCGGCGAGCGCCGCAGCGAGCAGGTGACTGGCGAAAACGAATCGCGCCGCGAGCGCGAGCCGCGTGAGCTGCGCGAGCCCCGCGAGGGCCGGGGCAGCCGCGAGCGGACCGAGCGCTCCGCAGCCGCAGCCCAAGTCGCCGCGGAATCGATGGAGCCCGGCCGCGCAGCCGGCCCCATGGACGACGGCGCCGCGCCGCAGCCACGCAACGGCCGCGGCGGCACCGAGCGCAACGGTGAGCGCCGTGAACGCCGCGAGCGCCGGCCACGCACGGCGGATGCCGAGGGCATGCCGATGCCTCTGGACGAGCAGCAGCTGGCCGGCATGGCCGAACTGGAGGCAGGCGCCACCGCCGGCCACGCTCCCGGCAGCGACGTAGGGGACGCCGCAGCACCCGAGCAGCGGCGCGAGCGTCGCTCGCGCGACCGCTATGGCCGCGACCGCCGCGAGCGCAACGTCCGTGCAGAGCAGGCAGAGCAGGCAGAGCAGGCAGACGAGGCCACCGACGGCAGCGCTGCAGCCCATTCCGTGCAGCAGGAGGGCGACGCCTTTCTGCCGGACGTCGATGTGACCGCTGCCGGCATCGCCCCGCAGGGCGCCGAGCAGCCGGTGCGCCGCAGCTACTTCGCGGCGTCGGCATCTGCGGCAGTGCCCGAAGCCGCGCTGCAGGCCATCGAGCCTGCCGCCGAGCCCACCGCCGCCGCTGCCGGCACCGCAGCCGAAGCGCCTGCTCCGGCGCCCACGGCACCTGCCCCGGTGCAGCTGGCTCCTGCCCCGCAGGCTGCTGCAGCCGCCGAGGCCCTGCCCGTGCCGTCCACGGCGCTGTCCGAGGAAGCGGCTCCCGCAGTCCCGGCAGCTCCGGTGGCAACTCCGGTCCCGGCCCCGGCTCCCGCCCCGGCACCTGCCCTTGCTCCGGCTCCTGCAGCCGAGACAGCAGCACAGCCTGGCCCGGCGCCTGCCGCCCAATCCTTCACCCTGCCGCTGCAGGCGCTGGAGGACATTGCCCGCGCAGCCGGCCTGCAGTGGGTGAACTCGGACGCGGACAAGATCGCCGCAGCACGGGCAGCCATGGCCGCCGAGCCCCGCCCGGTGCACGTGCCGCGCGAGCGCCCGCCGGTAGTGACGCTCGATGAAGGCCCGCTGGTGCTGGTGGAGACCCGCCGCGACCTGCGCGACCTGCGCCTGCCATTCGAGCAAGGCAGCGAGCAGCAGGGCTAAAGCCGGGGCGGCAGGGGTGCCGCCCCGGCCCCGCCTGGTCGTTCAGTCATTTTTCGATAGCTGGACATCCAGGCGCGGCGCGGCCCAGGCCGCTATCGCAGCCTTTTTTCTTCTCCGAGAACGGAGCGTCCCCAGCCATGCTGTTCCTGCTCTCTCCTGCCAAGTCCCTGGACTACGGGCGCCCCCTGCCCACAGGGCTGGCGCACAGCGTGCCGCATTTCGAGCGTGAGGCCGCGCAGCTCGCCGCCGTGCTGCGCGCGAAGGCACCGCAGGAGCTGGCCCAGCTCATGGCCCTCAGCGACAAGCTGGCCGCGCTGAATGTGGCGCGCTACGCCGCGTGGCAGCCCACGTCTGCTCCGCAGCACGCGCGCCAGGCCCTGCTGGCCTTCAACGGCGATGTCTACGAGGGGCTCGATGCCTCGTCGCTCGACCTGCAGGACCTCGACTGGGCGCAGGAGCACCTGGCCATCCTGAGCGGCATCTACGGCGTGCTGCGCCCGCTCGACCTGATGCAGCCGTACCGCCTGGAGATGGGCACGCGCCTGGCGACGGACGCCGGCGCCAGCCTCTACGCCTTCTGGGGCACGCGCATCGCCGAACACCTGAACGCGCGCCTGGCGCAGGCCGCCGAGCCGGTCGTGGTCAACCTCGCTTCGCAGGAATATTTCAAGTCCGTGGCGCGCCCGGCCCTGCAGGCGCGCGTGGTTGAATGCGTGTTCGAGGACTGGCGGGCGGGGCAGTACAAGGTCATCAGCTTCCATGCCAAGCGCGCCCGCGGGCTGATGGCGCGCTGGGCCATCCAGGCGCGCGCCAGCCAGCCGCGGCAGCTGCAGAGCTTTGCCGCCGAAGGCTATTCTTGGGCGCCCGGCGTCTCCACGCCCGAACGGCTGGTGTTTCGCCGCAAGCCCGCCTGAGGCGACGCCCCGCCTGCCACCCACCGCACGCCCGGACGACGGAGAACCCATGACCGCTCTGCCCTCCCAGCCTATCACCGACGAACTGCGCCAATGGATCCTCGCCCAGGCAGAAAGCGGTCTGGCGGCGCCCATGCTGGTCGAGTCCCTGACCCGCGCGGGCTGGCAGCCGGACGTGGTTACCGCCGCGGTCGAAAGCGTACTGGGCGTGCCCCCGGCGGCCAGGCTGCCCGAGCCCGACCTTGCGGAGGCCCCAGGCCGCATCGATGTGGGCGACCGGCAGGTGCAGGTTCTGATGAGCATGGCGCGGCCGCGCCTGGTGCTGTTTGCCAACCTGCTCTCGGCCGAGGAGTGCGAAGCGCTGATCGACGCCGCCCGGCCGCGCCTGACGCGCTCGCTCACCGTGGCCACCGCCACCGGCGCCGACCAGGTCAACGACGACCGCACCAGCGACGGCATGTTCTTCCAGCGCGGCGAGAACGCCGTCGTGCAGCGGCTGGAAGAGCGCATCGCCCGCCTGGTACGCTGGCCCATCGGGCACGGCGAGGGCCTGCAGGTGCTGCGCTACCGTCCGGGCGCGGAGTACAAGCCGCACTACGACTATTTCGACCCGGCCGAACCCGGCACCCCCACCATCCTGCGCCGCGGCGGCCAGCGCGTGGCCACGCTGATCATCTACCTGAACGAGCCGGTCCGGGGCGGCGGCACCACCTTCCCCGACGTGTTCCTGGAGGTGGCGCCGCGACCCGGCAACGCCGTGTTCTTCAGTTACGAGCGGCCCCACCCCGACACGCGCACGCTGCATGGCGGCGCGCCCGTCGTCGAGGGCGAGAAGTGGATCGCCACCAAGTGGCTGCGCGAGCGCGAATTCCAATGACCGCCTCTTTTTCCTTTTTTCCACTCCTGCCTCCCCCATGACCCCCACCCCGCGCGAATTCACGCTGCGCGGCGTCCTGCTGGGCGCCCTCATCACCCTGGCGTTCACCGCCGCCAACGTCTATTTGGGCCTGAAGGTGGGCCTGACCTTCGCCTCGGCCATTCCCGCGGCGGTGATCTCGATGGCACTGCTGTACCGTTTCAAGGACTCCAACATCCTGGAGAACAACCTGGTGCAAACGCAGGCCTCGGCGGCCGGCACGCTGTCGTCGGTCATCTTCGTGCTGCCGGCGCTCCTGATGCTGGGGCTGTGGTCGGGCTTTCCGTTCTGGCAAACGGCTCTGGTGTGCGCCGCCGGCGGCACGCTGGGCGTGCTCTACACGGTGCCGCTGCGCCGTGTCATGGTGGTGCAGTCCACCCTGCCCTACCCCGAGGGCGTGGCCGCGGCCGAGGTGCTGCGCGTGGGCGAGGCGCAGCGCCAGCATGCGGGCGGCCAGGCACGCAGCGCCGGCCTGCGCAGCCTGGGCTGGGGCACCGGTCTGGCAGCGCTGCTGAGCTTTCTGAGCGGAGGCCTGCGCCTGCTGGGCGACGCGGTGAACTTCTGGGTTCCCGCCGGCGGCGTGGTTTTTCGCGTCGCCGCCGGGTTCTCGCCGGCGCTGCTGGCCGCAGGCTACCTGATGGGTGCGGCTGCCGGCGTGGCCACGCTGCTGGGCGTGGTGCTGTGTTGGGGCGTGGTCGTGCCATGGCTCACGGCGCACGCCGCGCCGGCCGAGGGTCAGGCACTCAGCGCGCTGGCCACCCAGCTGTGGGCGGCCAAGGCGCGCTTCCTGGGCGCGGGCGTGATTGCCGTCGCCGCCCTGTGGACGGTGGCCACGCTGGTGCGCCCCATCCTGCAGGCCATCGCCCGGCAGCCGGCACGGAAGGACGCAGCCGACGCACCGGCGCAGGGCGAGACCGACCGCGACATGCCGCGCAGCTGGATGCTGGCCATCGGCCTGGCGGCCCTGGCCGTGCTCTGGGGCGTGACCAACGACTTCATCGGCCAGCACCTGCAGGATCTCTCCAGCGGCGCGCGCTACGCCCTGGCGGCGCTGTGCGTGCTGTTTGCCGCCGTGTTCGGCTTCCTGGTGGCGGCGGCCTGCGGCTACATGGCCGGCCTGGTGGGCTCGTCGGCCAGCCCCATCTCGGGCATCGGTATCATCGCCACCATCCTGATGGGCCTGTCGCTGCTGGCGCTCAGCGCGCTGGTGCCGGCCTTTGCCACCAGCGTGTCCGGCCCGCTGGGCGTGGCGCTGGTGCTGTTCATGGTCTCGGTCATCCTGGCCATGGCGGCCATCTCCAACGACAACCTGCAGGACCTGAAAACCGGCTACCTGGTGGGCGCCACGCCCTGGCGCCAGCAGGTGGTGCTGATCATCGGCTGCCTGGTGGGCGCCGTGGTCATCCCGCCGGTGCTGGACCTGCTCTACAACGCCTACGGTTTTGCCGGCGCCCTGCCGCGCCCGGGCATGGACCCGGCCCACGCCCTGGCCGCCCCGCAGGCGACGCTGATGCAGCAGATCGCCAGCGGCATCTTCAGCCGGTCGTTGGACTGGACCATGCTGGGCCTGGGCGTGGCCGTGGGCGTGGTGGTGATCGTCGCCGATGCGCTGCTGCGCCGCAGCGGCCGGGCACTGCCGCCGCTGGCCGTGGGGCTGGGCATCTACCTGCCGCCCACCATCGGCGTGACGCTGGCGGTGGGCGCGGCGCTGGGCTGGCTGGTGCAGCGCGGCATCCGCGCCTGGGGCCAACGGCGGGGCGCGGACTGGGTGGCCACGGCCGAGGAGCGCGGCCTGCTGCTGGCCTCGGGCCTGATCGTGGGTGAGAGCCTGATGGGCCTGCTGCTGGCGGCCGTCATCGGCTTCAGCGGCCAGGACGCGCCGCTGGCCCTGGTGGGCGATGGTTTCGCTCCGGCGATGTGGCTGGGTCTCGCGACCTTCATCGCCCTGGCCGTGTTCTTCTACCGCAGCGTGCTGCGCCGCTGAGCGGCGCGCAGGCCCTGCGCCCCTGCCCGGAAGGTTGCTTTTTCCATGTCACAGACCCCCGAACAATCCCAGCTGGGCCGGCGCTCGGCCTATGCCGACCAGTACGACGCCGGCCTGCTGTTCCCACTGCCACGCAGCCCCAAGCGCGCCGAACTTGGCCTGCAGCCGGGCGCGGCACCCTTCTTCGGCGCCGACCTGTGGACGGCCTACGAGCTGTCTTGGCTGAACGCGCGCGGCAAGCCCCAGGTAGCCCTCGCCCACATCACCGTGCCGTGCGAGACGCCCAACCTGATCGAGAGCAAGTCGCTGAAGCTGTACCTGAACAGCTTCAACGGCACGCAATTCGCCAGCGCCGACGAGGTGCGCGCCCGCATCCGCGCCGACCTGAGCGAGGCCGCGTGGCGCGGCTCGGGCCACTCGGGTAGCGTGGGCGTGCGGCTGATCGCACCGGAGGGCTTCGGCGCCGAACAGGTGCGCGAGCTCGATGGCCTGCTGCTGGACCGCCTGGACGTGGAGTGCACCCAGTACACACCCGCACCGCAGTTGCTGTCGACCAACCACGACGAGGCGCCGGTGACGGAGTCTCTCGTCAGCCACCTGCTGAAAAGCAACTGCCTGGTGACCGGCCAGCCCGACTGGGGCAGCGTGCAGATCACCTATAGCGGCGCACAGATCGAGCAGGCGGGGCTGCTGCAGTACCTGGTGAGCTTTCGCAACCACAACGAGTTTCACGAGCAGTGCGTGGAGCGCATCTTCATGGACGTGTGGGCGCGGTGCAGGCCGATCAAGCTGGCGGTGTATGCGAGGTATACGCGCCGGGGAGGGTTGGATATCAATCCGTTTCGCACCAGTCATCCGCAGGCGTTGCCGAGGAATATGCGGACGGCGAGGCAGTAGGTTTTTGTAGCTGGCTGCCCTTGCCTGGCGCGGGGTTTGGGCTGGTTTTGTTGTTAGGTTTTTTTGGGTGTGGGGGGCCGGGACTCGCCCCGGCGGGCGACTTACTTTCTTGTCGCGCGACAAGAAA
>NZ_DAMCAM010000037.1:0-25125 GCF_032059615.1 Melaminivora sp.
GCGTGGGCGGCATCACCGTCAACCGCTTCTGCGCCTCGGGCCTGTCGGCCGTGGCGATGGCGGCCGACCGCATCCGCGTGGGCGAGGCCGACGTCATGATCGCCGCCGGCGTGGAGAGCATGAGCATGGTGCCCATGATGGGCAATACGCCCAGCCTGTCGCCTTCCATCTTCGAGCGCGACGGTGATGTGGGCATCGCCTACGGCATGGGCCTCACCGCGGAAAAGGTGGCCCAGCAGTGGAAGGTCTCGCGCGAGGCGCAGGACGCCTTTGCGCTGGAGTCGCACCGCCGCGCCATTGCTGCCCAGCAGGCGGGCGAGTTCAAGGACGAGATCACGCCCATCGAGGTGACCGACCGCGGCGTGAACCTGGAGACCGGCGAACTCGTGCAGAAGACGCGCACGGTCGATCTGGACGAAGGCCCGCGCCCCGACACCAGCCTGGAGGGCCTGGCCAAGCTGCGCACGGTGTTTGCCGCGCGCGGCTCGGTCACGGCGGGCAACAGCTCGCAGACCAGCGACGGCGCGGGCGCGCTGATCCTGGCGAGCGAAGCGGCCGTCAAGCGCTTTGGCCTGACCCCGCTGGCGCGCTTCGTCAGCTACGCCAGCCGGGGTGTGCCGCCGTCCATCATGGGCATTGGGCCCATCGAGGCGATTCCCGCGGCGCTGCGCTACGCCGGCCTGAAGCAAGACGACATCGACTGGTTCGAGCTGAACGAGGCCTTTGCCGCGCAGTCGCTGGCGGTGGTCAACACGCTGGGGCTGGACCCGGCCAAGGTTAACCCCATGGGCGGCGCCATCGCCCTGGGCCACCCGCTGGGCGCCACGGGCGCCATCCGCTCGGCCACGGTGGTGCACGCGCTGCGCCGCAAGCAGCTCAAGTACGGCATGGTGACCATGTGCGTGGGCATGGGGCAGGGCGCAGCAGGCATCTTCGAGCGCGTCTGATCCCACTCCCTCCCCCTTTGGGGGAGGGCTGGGGTGGGGGCCAGCGACGGTGGCCTCGTGACACCGTAAGCCAGAACTAGCCGCCCCCATCCCCACCTTCCCCCAGAGGGGGAAGGGGCAAAATCCAAGCCAGACAAGGGCGACTAGCTACCAGAAGAGTAGTGTCCACAAAGGAGACCCCATGCAGCAGCACGCCCTGCCCGTGCCCGGCGCGGCCCACCCGCTGGCCGTGCGCCGCTACCTGCCCCCGGCCGGCACGCCGCCCCGGGGCAGCGTGGTCATCGGGGCGGCCTTTGGCGTGCCGCAGACCTTCTACGCCCCGTTCGCGCAGTGGCTGGCCGGGCAGGGCTGGGCCGTCAGCACTTTCGACTACCGGGGCCAGGGGGCATCCCTGCACGGCCCCATGCGCGCCGTGCAAGCCAATCTGCACGACTGGGCGCGCGACTACGACGCCGTGATCGCCCACGCGGCCGAGGCGCTGCCGGGCCGGCCGGTGCTGCTGGTGGGCCACAGCCTGGGTGCGCAGCTGCCCGGGCTGCTGGAGCAAAAGCACCGCGTCGCCGGCCTGCTGAGCGTGGCCGCCGGCAGCGGCTACTGGCGCCAGAACGCGCCGCGCCTGCGCCGGCTGATGCCCTTCTTCTGGCACGTGCTGGTGCCCGTGTCGGTGCGCCTGTGCGGCTACTTTCCCGGCCGCAGGCTGCGCGCCGTGGGCGACCTGCCCGCGGGCGTGGCGCGCCAGTGGCGCCGCTGGTGCCTGCACCCGCGCTACAGCGTCGGCGCCGAGGGTGAGGCCGCGCGCCAGGCCTATGGCGAGGTGCGCTTTCCTATCCACGCCTGGAGCATGCAGGACGACGAGATGATGACGCTGGCCGGCACCGAGGCGCTGCTGGCGCTCTACACCCACGCGCCCCGGCAGCTCGAGCACCTCGCCCCGCAGGATGTGGGCGCGCGGCGCATCGGGCATTTCGGCTTCTTCCGCGAGGGCTTTCGCGACACGCTCTGGCCGCGCGCCGCGCGGCAGCTGCAGCAGTGGTGCGACGCGCCGGCCATCGCCCCATCCTCCCCGCCCCCCGTCGCGCGCACGACGGCGGCCTGACGGCCCTGCAGGCACACTGCCCACCCCATGAGCACCACCCACCCGCACCCTGCCCATCCCCTGGACGAGGCGCTGGCCCTGGCCAGCACCGCCCCGGGCCACTACACCGGCCAGACCACTGACGCCTACTGGAACATGGTGGGCCCCTACGGCGGCCTCACCGCCGCCGTCCTGCTCGCCGCCGTGCTGCGCCACCCCGAGGCCCAGGGCGAGCCCGTGGCGCTGACGGTGAACTTCGCTGCCGCCGTGGCCCGGGGGCCGTTCACCGTGCAGGCCGTGCCCGTGCGCACCAACCGCTCCACCCAGCACTGGACGGTGACCGTGCTGCAGGCAGAAGAAGAAGGCGGCGAGCCCCGGGTGACCACCACCGCCACCGTCCTCATGGCCCAGCGCCGCACCACCTGGAGCGCCGCCGACACGCCCGTGCCCGAGGGCGTGCCCGCGCCCGCCGACTGCCCGCGCATCGACCCCGTCTTTCCCGTGGAATGGCTCAAGCGCTACGAAATGCGCCCGGTGCGCGGCATGCTGCCCGCGCAGTGGGACGGCAGCGAGCACGACAGCCTGTCGCAGCTGTGGATGCGCGATGCGCCCGAGCGGCCGCTGGACTTTCCCGCCCTGGCGGCCCTGGCCGATGTCTTCTTCCCGCGCATCTGGCGCCGCCGCGCGCACCACGTGCCGGCGGGCACCGTCTCGATGACGGTGTACTTCCATGCCGGGGGCGACCTGCTGGCGCAGACCGGCAGCGGCTACCTGCTGGGCCAGGCGCGCGCGCAGGAGTTCCGCAACGGCTTTTTCGACCAGACCGCGCAGCTGTGGAACGAGGCCGGCACGTTGCTGGCCACCACGCAGCAGATCGTTTATTACAAGGAGTGAACCGCACCATGAGCAGCAGCCCGAGCACCGCACCCGCCACCCAGGACATCCTGGTGCACACCGAGGACGGCGTCGCCACCATCACCTTCAACCGGGTGGACAAGAAGAACTCCATCACCGAGGCCATGTATGCGGCCATGGCCGACGCGCTGACCGCGGCTGAAGCCGAGGCGGCCGTGCGCTGCGTGGTCTTCCAGGGCGACATGGCCATCTTCAGCGCCGGCAACGACATCGCCGACTTCCTACAGCAGTCGGCCCAGGGCGCGCCGCAGGCGGACGCGGGCGAGCGGCCGGTCTGGCGCTTCCTGCATGCGCTGGCAGCGTTCCCCAAGCCCCTGATCGCCGCCGTATGCGGCCCGGCCGTGGGCATAGGCACCACGCTGCTGCTGCACTGCGACCTGGTCTACGCGGGCGACAACGCGGCGTTCTCGCTGCCCTTCGTCAACCTGGGCCTGTGCCCCGAGGCGGCATCCAGCCTGCTGCTGCCGCAGATGCTGGGCTACCACCGCGCGGCCGAGGCGCTCTTGCTGGGCGAGCCCTTCCTGGCCGAGGCGGCGCTGGAGGTCGGCCTGGTCAACCGCGTCGTGCCCCCGGCCGAATGCAACCTGCTGGCGCAGGCGCAGGCGAAGAAGCTCGCCGCCAAGCCGCTCTCGGCGCTCATTGAGACCAAGCGCCTGATGAAGGCCGGCCAGGCCGCCGCCGTGCGCGAGCGCATGCGCGAGGAGGGCGCAAGCTTCGCCCGCCTGATGGCCGGCCCCGCGGCGCGCGAGGCCTTCAGCGCGTTCATGCAGAAGCGGCACCCGGATTTCAGCCGGTGCTGAGCCTTGCGGCTGCTACTCCTTCCCCCTCTGGGGGAAGGCGGGGATGGGGGCGGCTGGTTCTGACGCGGCCTCTCGCAGGATTGGCGGCCCTGGCCCCCACCCCGGCCCTCCCCCAGCGGGGGAGGGAGCCAGGCCACTACCCTCCGACCACGGCCGGCGACCTCTCGCATGGCGACGCAGGAATCGCTCCATGACCCCCGCCCCCACCGCCTTCGAGCCCGAATTCATCGCCGGCCTCAAGGACCTCTTCGAGCAGCGCATCCCCTTCAACCAGGTGCTGGGCCTGCGCATCACCGAACTGGCGCCGGCGCAGGTGGCCGCGCGCATCGACATGCGGCCCGAGCTGGTCGGCCACTTCGCCTACAACCGCCTGCACGGCGGCGTCATCAGCGCGGCGCTGGACGCCATGGGCGGCCTGGCCGTCATGGCGGCCATCGGCGCCAGGCACATGGACGAGGCCCCGCCCGCGCGGCTGCAGCGCTTTTCGCGCCTGGGCACCATCGACCTGCGCATCGACTACCTGCGCGCCGGCATCGGCAGCCACTTCCTGCTGCGCGCCCAGGTGTTGCGCCTCGGTTCGCGCGTGGCCAACACGCGCATTGAGTTCCTCAGCGCACAGGGCGAATTGCTGGCGACCGGTGCTGCGGCCTACATCGTCTCGTAGGCCCAGGCAGGCGCGCCTGTATGCCGCTGCAACGCCCGCAAGCGCATGCAACCGTTGAGCGGTTTGGTTACCTTGCTTGCGTCGTGCTTAAACCCTGCATGTAGGACGGCGCCTAACATCGGCCGTCTTTTTCAGGAGTACCCATGGCCGTGCAAAACCCCTTCTTCGGCAGACGCGACAGCAGCAGCAACCTCACCCCGGGCTCCAGCCCCGCGAATCCCCTGAACCGCCCGGGCGAAGGCCTGGCGGGCCGGCAGATGCCTGGCGCTTCCAGCCTGGGCGCCGGCAGCAGTGTCGGCTCGGTGCGCACCGAGCCGCAGGTGGCGGCTGCCGAGGCGCCCGCCTCCGCGGCGGACGCGACGGCCCCTGCCGGCCAGGGAGGCGGCAGCAAGCTGACCGTCGGCCCCAACATCAAGCTCAAGGGTGTGGAGATCACCGACTGCGACACCCTGGTGGTGGAGGGCACGGTGGAGGCCACCATGGACTCGCGCGTCATCCACATCGCCGAGCAGGGCGCCTTCAAGGGCTGCGCCGAGATCGACATCGCCGAGATCCACGGCCGGTTCGACGGCCAGCTCACCGTGCGCGAGAAGCTCGTCATCTTCGGCTCGGGCCGGGTCAGCGGCAAGATCCGCTACGGCAAGGTGGTGATCGAGGAGGGCGGGCAGCTCACGGGCGAGATCTCCACCGGCGGCGCGCGCGGCGAAGACGCGGCCCCGGCGCCGGCAGCAGAATCTCCGGTGCGCAGGCCCGCCACCACGGCCGAGCCGGTGCCTGCATGACAGCGGCGGCCGGCCGCGGCCCGTTCAGGCCGTGAGGTGGTCCGGGCGGATGGGGCGCGGCCGGCCGCCCTCGTCCAGCGCCACGTAGGTCAGTCGCGCCTCGGTCACCTTGACGTACTGGCCCTGCGCGCGCACGCGCTCGGCATAGACCTCCACCTCCACGGTGATGGAGGTGCGCCCCACACGCGTGACCTCGGCAAAGAACGACAGCAGGTCGCCCACGCGCACGGGCTGCTTGAAGATGAACTCGTTGACGGCCACCGTGGCCATGCGCCCCTGGATGTGCCGCGCCGGCAGCACCGAGCCCGCCAGGTCCACCTGTGCCATGACCCAGCCGCCGAAGATGTCGCCGTTGCCGTTGGTGTCGGCGGGCATGGGGATGACCTTGAGCACCAGCTCCTTGTCGCTGGGCAGTTGGGGGTGCAGGTGTTCGGGGGCGGACATGGGTGAGGGCTGGGAGGAGTAGCTGGGGGGATGAAGGCAGTGCCGGCCGTCCTTGCGGGCGGCCGCGCGCATTGTCGGGCATGGGTGCCAGCCGCGCTGGCGTGCGGCCTTGGGTCGGGGCGGTCACAATTGGGCGGCGCCTCCTTTCGTCCATTGCGCACGCCCACCGCCCCTCCCTTCCATCTTCGCCATGCGCCGTTCCGGCCCGCCTCCCGCTTCGCCTGTCCCCGCCAACACCCCCGCCAACCGCTCCGACTGGGCCACGCTGGCGCGGCTGCTGCCCTACCTGTGGCAGTACAAGGGGCGCGTGGCCGCGGCCATCGTCTTCATGGTGGCGGCCAAGCTGTCCAACGTGGGTGTGCCGCTGCTGCTCAAGCGGCTCATCGACACCATGACGCCCACGCCCGGCAGCGCGGCGGCGCTGCTGGTCGTGCCGGTGGGGCTGCTGGTGGCTTACGGGCTGCTGCGCTTTGGCAACTCGCTGTTCAACGAGCTGCGCGAGCTGGTGTTCGCCCGCGCCACGCACGGCGCGGCGCGGGCGATTGCGCTGCGCACCTTCGAGCACCTGCACGGCCTGTCCCTGCGCTTTCACCTGGAGCGCCAGACCGGCGGCATGACGCGCGACATCGAGCGCGGCGTGCGCGGCATCGAGTCGCTGGTGTCGTTCGCGCTGTTCAACATCGCGGCCACGCTGGTCGAGGTGGCGCTGGTGCTGACCATCCTGGCCAGCCGCTTCGACGCCTGGTTCGCCGTCATCACGCTGGCGGCGCTGCTGCTCTACATCGCCTGGACGGTCTGGGTGACCGAGTGGCGCATCCAGTTTCGCCGCCAGGCCAACCAGTTCGACTCGGCCGCGCACACCAAGGCGGTCGATTCGCTGCTGAACTACGAGACCGTCAAATACTTCAACAACGAGGCGTTCGAGGCGCGCCGCTACGACGAAAGCCTGGAGCACCTGCGCCGCGCCCAGCTCAAGAGCCGCAGCACGCTGTCGCTGCTCAACGGCGGCCAGCAGCTCATCATCGCCACGGCGCTGGTGGCCATCCTGTGGCGCGCCACCGAGGGCGTGGCCGCCGGGCGCATGACGCTGGGCGACCTGGTCATGGTCAACGCCTTCATGATCCAGATCTACATCCCGCTGAACTTCCTGGGCGTGGTGTACCGCGAGATCAAGCAGAACCTGACCGATCTGGACAAGATGTTCACGCTGATGGACCGCGAGCAGGAGGTGGCCGACACCCCCGGCGCCCGGCCCCTGGACTGTGCCCGGGCGCCCGCCGTGCGCTTCGAGGACGTGCACTTCGCCTACGAGCCCGACCGGCCCATCCTGCAGGGCGTGAGCCTGGAGATCCCGGCCGGCAAAACGGTGGCCGTGGTCGGCCCCTCGGGCGCGGGCAAGAGCACGCTGAGCCGCCTGCTGTACCGCTTCTACGACGTGCAGGGCGGCAGGATCACCCTCGACGGGCAGGACATCCGCGCCCTGACCCAGCAGTCGCTGCGCCGGGCCATCGGCATCGTGCCGCAGGACACCGTGCTGTTCAACGACACCGTGGCCTACAACATCGCCTACGGCCGCCCCGAGGCCACGCAGGCCGAGGTGGAACAGGCCGCGCGCGCGGCGCACATCCATGCCTTCATTGCCGCGCAGCCCAAGGGCTACGAGACCATGGTCGGCGAGCGTGGCCTCAAGCTCTCGGGCGGCGAGAAGCAGCGCGTGGCCATCGCCCGCACCCTGCTCAAGGACCCGCCCATCCTGATCTTCGACGAGGCCACCAGCGCGCTCGACTCGGCCAACGAGCGCGCCATCCAGGCCGAGCTGCGCGCCGTCGCGCGCGGCAAGACCACGCTGGTCATTGCGCACCGGCTGTCCACGGTGGTGGACGCGCACGAGATCGTGGTGATGGAGAGCGGACGCATCGTCGAGCGCGGGACGCATGCGCAGCTGCTGGCGGCAGGGGGGCGGTATGCCAGCATGTGGGCACTGCAACAAAATGCGGGTGAAATCACGCCTTAGCCCTTATCTGGCAAAGGGTAGGTGCTATCTTTTTTAAGCCACCCTCACCCTGGCCTTTTCCCGCGTGCGGGAGAGGGGGCAAACCCGACGCTGTTTTGCTTCCCTCGCTCCCTCCCCCAGAGGGGGAGGGAGCAAAACCAGCAAGACCGGCGCGGCTCAGTCCTTTTTGGGGTAGCTCACCCCCAGCCCCGCCCGCGCATCCATCTGAATGCCGTACTGCGGGAACGGGTAGCGCAGCCCGTTCTTCGCCAGTGCCCGCATGCCATCCAGCGCGCGGGCGATATCGGCCACGGTCAGCGCCATCAGCATCTCGTCGTCCAGCACGCCGCCGTAGCGGCGCTCGGCAAAGCACGGAATCGACAGGCTGGGCTCGCGTGTCTTGAGTGCCCGGCCCCAGGAGTCGGCGCAGGACGACTCGCCCACCACGCTCCAGTCGAAGCGCTGGTAGCCCGACCACTGCAGGCCGTTGATGAAATACATCATGGCCCCGGGCGTGGCGTAGAACAGCGCGATGTCGGGCTCACCCAGTGGCTGGTCCGCCTGGCCGCTCCACTTGTGCAACGGCGCGGCGACCAGCGCGCGGTAGCGGCCCTGCGGCACGCGGTGCATGGCCGCCTGGTGGCGCGTGGCGTCCTCGACGGTGGCGTACCACACGCCGGTCATGTGCGCGCCGGTGTGCCAGGCCGGGTCGTCCTCGCCCAGGCCGACCACGAAGCGGCACTGGTCGGCCACCAGGTCTTCGGCGGTGATGCCCACCGTCCAGCCCAGCCGCGTGGCTTGGGCGACGATCTGGTCCATGGTGTGCACGGCTTGCGGCCGGCGCAGGCGCGGGATGGCCTGCAGCGCTTCGGCGGACTCCAGCAGCTGCATGCCGATGGGCGGCACGCGCAGCTTGAGCACGCTCTCCAGCGCCGTGGAGAGGTCGGCCAGAGCGGGATGGGGCGCCGGGGTGGCGGGGGCTTGGTCAGGGGGCATGGGAGTGGGTTCTCTCGGGTGGGGTGAACGATTGCGTTGGCTGAGGCCCGGGTTGTGCATCAAACAGGCCTCTAGCCATTGACTGGCAACGACTTTCAGCTATGAAATTTGCTTTGCGCCCGCCCATGAAAAAGCCGCCAGTGCCCTTCCCCGGGCGGCTGGCGGCTGCCTGCGCTAGCCTGTGGTCACTGCTTGCGCGCGGCGATCGCCTTCTCGGCCGCGTCCACCAGGTTGGCGCCGATCTGGCCCTTCCACTTGTCGAACACCGGGCGCGTGGCCTTGGCGAAGGCTTCGCGCTCGGCGGCCGACAGGTCGGTCACCTGCACGCCGTTGGCGGCCAGGTCTTTCAGCAGCGGCTTGTCGGCCTCGATCATGCCCTTGCGGGCGATGGCGATCTCCTCCTTGCCGGCCTCGATGGCGGCCTGGCGCACGGCCTCGCGGTCAGCCGGCGTCCAGCTGTTCCAGACGTCCTTGTTCACCACAAAGATCAGCGGGTCGTTCATGTAGCCCCACAGGGTCATGTACTTTTGCGACACGGTGTGCAGCTTGGCGGCGGTGTAGACCGAGACCGGGTTCTCCTGGCCGTCCACGGCGCCGCTGGCCATGGCGGGCTGGGCGTCGGCCCAGCTCATCTGCGTGGGGTTGGCGCCCAGGGCGGTGAAGGTGTCCAGGAACAGCGGCGAGCCGACCACGCGGATCTTCAGGCCCTTCAGGTCGGCGGGGGTCTTGATGGCGTGCTTGGAGTTGCTGATCTCGCGGTAGCCGTTCTCGCCCCAGGCCAGCGGCACCACGCCGGCTTTCTCCAGCGTCTGGAAGATCTGCTGGCCCACCGCTCCTTGAGTCACCGCGTCCACGGCGGCGTAGTCGGGGAACAGGAAGGGCAGCGAGAACAGGTTGAGCTGCTTGACCTGCGGCGACCAGTTGATCGTCGAGCCGATGGCCATGTCGATCACGCCCTGGCGCAGCGCGGAGAACTCGCGCGTCTGGTCGCCCTGGATCAGCGACACGCCGGGGTAGAGCTTGATGTTGATGCGGCCATTGGTCTTCTCGCGCACCTTGTTGGCCCAAATTTCGCCGCCCTTGCCCCAGGGGAAGGCCGTGCCCAGTACCAGCGACATGCGGTATTCGCTCTTGTAGCCGGCGGGCTGCTGCGCGTGCGCGGCCGGCAGGCCCAGGGTGAGCAGCGTGGCGGCCGCGGCGGTGGCGGTGAGGAAGGTGCGAAGTTTCATGGGGTCGGTCTCCTTGGGTTGGTGAAAAAAGATTGTCTTGCTCCTTCCCCCTCTGGGGAAGGCGGAGAAGGGCCGGCTTCTACCCCCTCTCCCGCAGGGCGGGAGAGGGCTGGGGTGAGGGTGGGGGCCTGCATCGTGCGCAGCGCCTGGATCAACCCCCTCACCCCAACCCTCTCCCCCACGGGGGAGAGGGGGGATGGGTCAATAACCCAGCCGCTGGGGCAACCACAGCGCGATCTGCGGCCAGGCCACCACGGCCAGCATGGCCACGCACATGGCCAGCACCAGCCACAGGACCCAGCGCGTGGTGGCCTCCATGCGGACCTGGGCGATCTTCGCCGACACCATCAGGTTCACGGCCATGGGCGGGGTGAACTGGCCGATGGCAATCGTCAGCACCAGCACCACGCCAAACCACACCACGTCCCACTGGTAGTGCAGCATGATGGGCGCCATCAGCGGCACGAAGATCAGCATGATGGAGATGCCGTCCAGGAACATGCCCAGGATCAGCAGCAGCACGATGATCAGCGCCAGCACGCCGCGCTCGCCCACGCCGGACTCGACGATGGCGCGCGTGACCGGGTCGATCACGCCCAGCGTGGACAGCGAGAACGCGAAGATGCCCGCCAGCGAGACGACCACCAGGATCACCGCCGACAGCTCGCCGGCCTCGCGCAGGATGGGGAACAGGTCGCGCACCCCGATCGTGCGGTGCACCACCATGCCGACGAACAGGCCGTAGAACACGGCGACCACCGCCGCCTCGGTGGGGGTGAACCAGCCCAGGCGCATGCCGCCCAGGATGAGCACGGGCGCGGCCAGGCCCCACGCAGCCTCCTTGAAGCTGCGCCAGAAGGGCGGGCGTGCCAGCGAGGCTTCGAGCTGCCCCATCCGGTGGCGCCGCGCCAGCCACACGGCCGGGAGGATCAGCGCCAGGCCGGCCAGCACGCCTGGGAACAGGCCGGCGGCGAACAGCGCCGGCACCGAGGCGCCCGGCACCAGCACCGAATAGACGATGAAGGCCACCGAGGGCGGAATCAGGATGTCGGTGGCCGCGGCGCCCGCCACCACGCTGGCCGAGAACGCGGCCGGGTAGCCGGCGCGGCTCATGGCGGCGATCATCACCCCGCCCACGGCGGCGGCCGTGGCCGGCCCCGAGCCGGAGATGCCGCCCATGAACATGGCCACGGCAATGGCCACCAGCGGCAACATGCCGGGACCGCGCCCGACGATGGAGACGGCAAAGTTCACCAGCCGCAGCGCCACGCCCGAGCGGTCGAAGATCGAGCCCACCAGCACGAACATGGGAATGGCCAGCAGCGGGTACTTGCCCAGGCCGGCGTAGAAGTTCTGCGGCACGGCCAAGAGGCCCAGCCACTGGGTCTCGGCGTTGGCCAGCGCGATGGCCACGGCCCCCGCCAGGCCCAGGGCCGCGCCGATCGGCACGCCCAGGAACATCAGCGCCAGGAAGGCGACGAACAGCAGCGTGGCGATCATGGCTGGCGCTCCGCGGCCGGCGGGGGTGCGTCGGCGGCCAGGTACTGCGCGTCGCTCTGGCGCGTGCGGCGCAGGTACAGGCCCACGGCGCGCGCGGCGATCAGGAGCGACAGCACGGGCAGCCAGATGGAGTACCACCACTGCGGCACGCCGATGCCGGGGGAGGTTTCCTCGAAGCGGTAATCGTCCCAGACCACGCGCACGCTCAGCACGGCGATCAGCAGGAACAGCAGCGCCACCAGCAGCGCCCCCAGCTGCGCCAGGCGCCGGCGCCGCCCGGCTGGGCCGGCCTGGCAGAAGAATTCGATGCGGATGTGCTGGTCGCGCGCCACCGCCGAGGCGCCGCCCACCAGCGACAGCACGATCATCAGGAAGATCGACAGCTCCTCCGTCCAGGCGAAGGAGGAATTGGTGAAGTAGCGCACGACCACGTTGGCGAAGGTGATCAGCGCCAGCAGCGCCATGGACAGGACGGTCAGCCAGTCCTCCAGGCGCAGGGAGCGGGGCTGGGCGTCAGCGGCGCGCGTGGGCGCGGCCGCGCGGGCGGCATCGGCCGGCCGGGAAGGGGAGGGGGAGGGCATGGGAGCGCGGGAGCGGGAGGTCGGACATGGGGCAGCAGGGCGGGCCAGGGCCTGCCGGCGTCGTGCGCCGGCGGCCCCGGGGGCTGCGCCCAGGTCGGGCGCGGGGGCTTATTCTGCAGGGTAAATGCGGCGGGTGCAGGGCTTGCCCTGTCGCGTCGGTGTTTGCCCGCGCCCCGATAATGCATCCCACTATGGAAACCAAATGGCTCGAAGACTTCGTCAGCCTGGCCGAGACGCGCAGCTTCAGCCGCTCCGCGCAACTGCGCCACGTCACGCAGCCGGCGTTTTCGCGCCGCATCCAGGCGCTGGAGGCCTGGGCCGGCACCGACCTGGTGGACCGCAGCTCCTACCCCACGCGCCTCACGGCCGCGGGCACCACGCTCCATGAGCAGGCGCTGGAGGTGCTGCAGGCGCTGCAGAACACCCGCGCGGTGATGCGCGCGCACTCCAGCACCAGCAGCGACATGATCGAGTTCGCCGTGCCGCACACGCTGGCGTTCACCTTCTTTCCGGCCTGGGTCAGCAGCCTGCGCGAGGACTTCGGCCCGCTCAAGAGCCGGCTGATCGCGCTGAACGTGCACGACGCCGTCATGCGTCTGGTCGAGGGCGGCTGCGACCTGCTGATCGCCTACTACCACGCGTCCCAGCCCATCCAGCTCGACCCCGAGCGCTACGAGATGGTCACGCTTGGCCAGGAGCCGCTGGCGCCCTATTCCCGGCCGGGCGCGGACGGCCAGCCGCTGTTCGCCCTGCCCGGGCGCGCCGGCGAGCCGCTGCCCTATCTGGGCTACGCCCCCGGGGCCTACCTGGGCCGGGTGACCGAGCTGATCCTCAAGCAGGCCGAGAGCCCGGTGCATCTGGACCGCGTCTATGAGACCGACATGGCCGAGGGCCTGAAGGCCATGGCGCTGGAGGGCCACGGCGTCGCCTTCCTGCCCTACAGCGCCGTGCAGAAGGAGCTGCGCGCGCGCCGCCTGGTGAGCGCCGTGCCGGCCGGCATGCCAGCGCTGGAGATGGTCATGGAGGTGCGCGCCTACCGCGAGAAGCCCGCGCGCAAGGAGCCGGCCAAGACGCTGGCGCTGGCGCTGTGGGACTATCTCGTCGCCCACGCCGACCAGCCCAGCCTGTGAGCGCGGCGCGGGTACACGTGGAAACACCGTAGTCCCACCCCCCTGGTTCGCGCGCACAATACGCCCCGACTGAACGGCAGCCGAGGCCCCCCGCCGGGCCGCTGCCGCGCATTCGTCTTGCAACGCTCATCCGTTTCACCCACAAGGAGATAACCATGAAAAAACAACTGCTGGCTGCCGCCATCACCCTGCTGGCTGCAGGCACCACCTTTGCCCAGGCGGGCGACACCCTGGCCAAGATCAAGTCCTCGGGCGCGATCACGCTGGGCGTGCGCGAGTCCTCGGGCCTGGGCTACACCCTGGGCAACGGCAAGTACGTGGGCTTTCACACCGAGATGAGCGAGCGCATCGCCGACGACATCCAGAAGCAGCTGGGCCTGGCCAAGCTGGACGTCAAGTACCAGCCCGTCACCTCGCAGAACCGCATCCCGCTCGTGACCAACGGCACGGTGGACCTGGAGTGCGGCTCCACCACCAACAGCGCGGCGCGCCAGAAGGAAGTGGCCTTCGCCGTGACCACCTACGTGGAGGAGGTGCGCATCGCCGTGAACGCCAAGTCGGGCATCAGCGGCATCAAGGACCTGAACGGCAAGACCATCGTCACCACCACCGGCACCACGTCGGTGCAGACGCTGCGCAAGAACAAGCGCGCCGACGGCCTCACGTTCAAGGAAGTCATGGGCAAGGACCACGCCGACAGCTTCCTGATGCTGGAGACGGGCCGCGCCGACGCCTTCATCATGGACGGCTCCATCCTGGCGGCCAACATCTCCAAGTCCAAGAACCCGCAGGACTTCAAGATCGTGGGCGAAGTGCTCTCCGTCGAGCCCATCGCGTGCATGCTGCGCAAGGACGACCCGGCCTTCAAGAAGGCCGTGGACGACTCCATCAAGCGCCAGATCGCCGACGGCTCGCTGGCCAAGCTGTACGACCGCTGGTTCATGCAGCCGATCCCGCCCAACAACGTGAAGGTCGGCCTGCCGCTGTCGGAGGCCACCAAGGAAGCCTGGGCACACCCCAATGACAAGCCCATGGAGTCCTACGAAATCAAGTAAGGCCTGAACGGGTGCAACGCCCCTTCTCGGCCGCGAGCTCGGGAAGGGGCGTTTTCCATTACAAGACAAGCAAAGGGGTGTTCCTATGAGTTGGGATTGGCAGGTGTTCTGCCAGGACACCATCACCATGGAAGTGGGCGCGAGCTGCTTCGGCAAGGGCGGCGACGTGACCTATCTCGACTGGATGCTGTCGGCCTGGGGCTGGACGGTGTCCGTTTCGCTGCTGTCGCTGGCGATCGCCCTCATCGTGGGCTCGCTGGTGGGCACGCTGCGCACGCTCGAGGGCCGGCCCTGGGTGGTGCGGCTGGGCAATGCCTGGGTCGAGCTGTTTCGCAATATTCCGCTGCTGGTGCACATCTTCGTGTGGTACCACGTCGTGCCCGCCCTGTTCCCGGCCATGAAGTCGCTGCCGGGCTTCGTGCTGGTGGTCTTTGCCCTGGGCTTTTTCACCTCGGCGCGCATTGCCGAGCAGGTGCGCTCGGGCATCCAGGCGCTGCCGCGCGGCCAGCGCTATGCCGGCATGGCCATGGGCTTCACCACCTTCCAGTACTACCGCTACGTGCTGCTGCCGATGGCGTTTCGCATCATCATCCCGCCGCTGACCAGCGAGACCATGAACGTGTTCAAGAACTCGTCGGTGGCGTTCGCCGTCTCGGTGGCGGAGCTGACCATGTTTGCCATGCAGGCGCAGGAGGAGACGGCGCGCGGCGTCGAGGTCTATCTGGCCGTCACGGGCCTGTATGTGGTCTCGGCCTTCGCCATCAACCGTGTCATGGCCTTCATCGAGAAGCGCACGCGCGTGCCCGGGCTGATCGCCGCCGGCGGGGGAGGACACTGACCATGGTGAATCTCAACATCGACTGGTCGTTCTTCACCTGGGAGCTGTTCTCCAACTTCGTGCTCAAGGGGCTGTATTTCAGCGTCATCCTGACGGTGATTGCCACGCTGGGCGGCATCGCCCTGGGCACGGTGCTGGCGCTCATGCGCCTGTCGGGCCGCAAATGGCTGGACCTGCCCGCGACCATCTACGTCAACGGCATGCGCTCCATTCCGCTGGTCATGGTCATCCTGTGGTTCTTCCTGCTGGTGCCCATGCTGATCGGCCGGCCCATCGGCGCGGAGGTCTCGGCCATCATCACCTTCGTGGCGTTCGAGGCGGCGTACTTCTCCGAGATCATGCGCGCGGGCATCCAGTCCATCCCGCGCGGCCAGGTCTTTGCCGGCCAGGCCATGGGCATGACCTATGCACAGAACATGAAGCTGGTGGTGCTGCCGCAGGCGTTTCGCAACATGCTGCCGGTGCTGCTGACGCAGACCATCATCCTGTTCCAGGACACTTCGCTGGTCTATGCCATCGGCGCCTACGACATGCTCAAGGGCTTCGAGATCGCGGGCAAGAACTACGGCCGGCCCATCGAAGCCTACCTGGCGGCGGCCGTGGTCTATTTCGTGATCTGCTACGCGCTGTCCTGGGCCGTCAAGCGCCTGCACAGGAAGATCGCCATCATCCGCTGAAGACACTGGAGAGAGAAGAAATGAGCCAGATGATCGAATTGAAGAACGTCTCCAAGTGGTATGGGAGCTTTCAGGTGCTCAACGACTGCTCCACCGCCATCGCCAAGGGCGAGGTGGTGGTGGTCTGCGGCCCTTCCGGCTCCGGCAAGTCCACCCTGATCAAGACCATCAACGCGCTGGAGCCGGTGCAGAAGGGCGAGATCTGGGTCGATGGCACGGCGGTGCACGACCCCAGGACCAACCTGCCCAAGCTGCGCTCGCGCGTGGGCATGGTGTTCCAGCACTTCGAGCTGTTTCCGCACCTGTCGGTGACCGAGAACCTGACGATTGCCCAGGTCAAGGTGCTGGGCCGCAGCCTGGACGACGCCCGCGCGCGCGGCCTCAAGATGCTCGACCGCGTGGGCCTGATGGCGCACAAGGACAAGTTCCCCGGCCAGCTCTCGGGTGGCCAGCAGCAGCGCGTGGCGATTGCCCGCGCGCTGTCCATGGACCCCATCGTGATGCTGTTCGACGAGCCCACCTCGGCGCTCGATCCGGAGATGGTCGGCGAGGTGCTGGAGGTCATGATGGGCCTGGCGCACGAGGGCATGACCATGATGTGCGTGACGCACGAGATGGGCTTTGCCAGGAAGGTCAGCAACCGCGTCATCTTCATGGACGTGGGCGGCAGGATCCTGGAGGACTGCACCCGGGACGAGTTCTTCGGCAACCCCGAGGCGCGCCAGCCGCGCACCAAGGACTTCCTGAACAAAATCCTGCAGCATTGAACGCAGGCCCGAGGCTAGCACGCCAGATGCGAAGGGCGCCGAAAGGCGCCCTTTTTCGTTTCATTTTTTATAGCTACAAACCCTTTGTTGGCACGGGCTGGGGCACTATTTGACTGAAAACTCGGGCTGCGCCCGCGCCGCCAGCACCGCCCGTGCCACCTCGGCAAAGCCGGCGCCGCGTTCGCCCTGCGTGACATAGCGCGGCAGGTGCGACAGGTGCGGCACGAAGCGCGCCACGTTGGCCACGCCCACGCTGTTGGCAAAGGCCTGGAACATCAGCGCGTCGTTGGTCGAGTCGCCCACATAGACCCAGTGGTCCCGCTCCGCATCGAGCGCGCGCGCGAGCAGCTCGCGCACGATCCAGCGCGCGCCTTCGAACTTGTTGTGCTCGCCATACCAGCCGTTCACGTGGATGCTGCTCACGGTGGCGTGCATGCCCTCGTGGCGCATGGCCAGCACCACCTTGTCGATCTGCGCCTCGGACAGCTGGGTGAATTCGCTGTGGTCGATGGCGATGTCGGTCTCGCGCCCGGCGGAGTCGGTGGCGCGCCGCGCCCCGGCAATGCTCGCTTCGATATGCGCCAGCACCTGCTGCATGCGCGCGTAGTTGGCCGCGCGCGTGGCCGCGTCCTGCTGGTAGAGCCTGTCCAGGCCCCCGGCGGCATTGCGCCTGAGCGCCACGGCGCCGTTCTCGGCCACGATGGCATCGATGGGCCAGGCAAGCGCGAACGGCTCGCTCCAGCCCACCGGCCGCCCGGTGATGGCGATGACGTGCAACCCGGCGGCCTTCAGGTCGTCCATGGCGGCCAGCGCGTCGGCGGTGATGGCGCCGTCGGTGGTCAGGGTGTCGTCGATGTCGGTCAGGACGCCCGTGATGCGCGAGCGCGCGGCCTGCGGCCAGGAGTCCAGAGGGGCCAGGGTGCTGCTGCTCATGCCCTTCATGCCCCCTGCAGCGCCAGCCCCGCGTGCTCGCGCAGCGGATGGAAGTGGATCTTCGGAAACCGCTCCTGCGCCAGCCGCACGTCATATGGCGACGTGCACAGGTAGGCCAGCGTGTCCGCCGCGTCGCGCGCCATGCGCAGCGGGTAGGCGTTCTCGAACTCGCGCAGCTCCTGCGGGGTGTCGGCCGTGATCCAGCGCGCGCCGGTGTACTGGCAGCCCTCCAGCCGCACGTCGCAGTTGTATTCGGTGTTCAGCCGGTGCTGCACCACCTCGAACTGCAGCTGGCCCACGGCGCCCAGCAGCATGTTGCCGCCGGCCTCGGGCTTGAAGACCTGGATGGCGCCCTCCTCGCCCAGCTGCATCAGGCCCTCGTGCAGCTGTTTGGTGCGCAGGGGGTTTTTCAGCACCACGGTCATGAACATCTCGGGCGCGAAGAAGGGCAGGCCGGTGAACTGCAGCTGCGCGCCATCGGTGATGGTGTCGCCCAGCTGCACGCCGCCGTGCGTGGTGAAGCCGATGATGTCGCCCGCGTAGGCTTCTTCCACCGCCTCGCGGCGCTGGCTCATGAAGGTGACGACGCTGGTGGGGCGCAGCTCCTTGCCCGTGCGCTGCACGCGCATCTTCATGCCGGGCGTGTACTTGCCCGAGGCCACGCGCACGAAGGCGATGCGGTCGCGGTGATTCGCGTCCATGTTGGCCTGCACCTTGAAGACCACGCCGGCAAAGCCCGGGTCCTCGGGGTGCACGGTCTTCTCGACGGGCTGCTTGTTCACGGCCAGCGTGCTGGTGCGCGGGCCGGGCGGGGGCGACATGTCCACCACCGCGTCCAGCACCTCCTTGACGCCGAAGTTGTTCACGCCCGAGCCGAAGAACACCGGCGTGAGCTTGGCCGCCAGGAACTGCGCATGGTCCCAGGGGGCCGAAGCGCCCACGGCCAGCTCCATGCTCTCCAGCGCGTCGTCGAAGGTCTGGCCGAAGCGCGCGCGCAGCC
Source organism: Melaminivora sp. (assembly GCF_032059615.1). NCBI lineage: Bacteria > Pseudomonadati > Pseudomonadota > Betaproteobacteria > Burkholderiales > Comamonadaceae > Melaminivora > Melaminivora sp. Next base: position 18,327 of record NZ_DAMCAM010000037.1, read on the forward strand.
GCTCGGCCTCGGACAGGGGGATGGTCTCGAAATCCTCCGGACGCTTGTCGCTGCCGGCCTGGAACACGGTCATGCTCTGCGTGCGCAGGTCGATGATGCCGCCGAAGCTCCTGCCCTGGCCCACCGGCCAGGTCATGGGGCAGCAGGGCATGCCCAGTTCCCGCTCGACCTCGTCCAGGATGTCGAGCGGGTCGCGCACCTCGCGGTCCATCTTGTTGACGAAGGTGATGATGGGGGTGTCCCTCTGGCGGCAGACCTCGATCAGGCGGCGCGTCTGCGTCTCCACGCCGTTGGCCGCGTCGATCACCATCAGCGCCGAATCGACGGCCGTGAGCACGCGGTAGGTGTCCTCGGAGAAATCCTTGTGGCCGGGCGTGTCCAGCAGGTTGACCACGTGGTCCCGGTAGCTCATCTGCATGACCGAGCTGGCCACCGAGATGCCGCGCTGCTTCTCGATCTCCATCCAGTCGGACGTGGCGTGGCGGCTGGCCTTGCGGCCCTTCACGGCGCCGGCGATCTGGATGGCGCCCGAGAACAGCAGCAGCTTTTCCGTCAGCGTGGTCTTGCCCGCGTCGGGGTGGGAGATGATGGCAAAGGTGCGGCGGCGCCGCGTTTCGGAAGCGTAGGACACGTGGGGCTCAAGGGGCAGGGTGGGCGCGGCGCCGGCGGCCCGGGGCAGGGCGTGGCGCGCGGCAAGGGGGCGGCTCGTGGCCGGGCGCCTGGCGGCGCAAGAGCGTAATTCTACGGACAGCCCCAGGCCCTGCGCTCCCGCGGGCCGTGTCACAGTCACGGCCATGCAAGCCCTCGACTCCCCGCCCGCCGCCCGCACCTGGGTGCACGCGGGCACCCCGGCCTACCGGCGCATCAGCCTGGCGCTGTTTCTGGCCGGGTTCGCCACGTTCTCGCTGCTGTACTGCGTGCAGCCCGTGCTGCCCGAGCTGGCGGCGCATTTCGCCCTGAGCCCGGCCGGCAGTTCGCTGGCCCTGTCGGTCAGCACCGGCAGCCTGGCGGTGGCCATCTTCGCCGCCGGCGCCCTGTCGCAGGGCCGGGACAAGCGCCGGCTGATGTTCGCCTCGATGGCGCTGGCGGCGCTGTGCAACCTGCTGGCGGCGCTGGCGCCGGCCTGGGGGGCGCTGCTGGCGGCGCGCGCGCTCGAGGGCGTGCTGCTGGGCGGCGTGCCGGCCGTGGCCATGGCCTATCTGTCCGAGGAGATCCACCCGCGCGGCCTGGGTTTTGCGATGGGGCTGTACATCGGCGGCACGGCCTTCGGCGGCATGGCCGGGCGCATCGGCATGAGCATGCTGGCCGACGCCTGGGGCTGGCGCGTGGCGCTGGCCACCGTGGGCGGGCTGGGCCTGGCCGCGGCGGTGGGCTTCGTGTTGCTGCTGCCGCGCGTGGGCACGGCGCCCGCGCCCGCGCCCGTGGGCGGCGCGGCCCGGCCGGGGCTGGCCTTTCACCTGGCGGCCTGGCGCGGGCACCTGGGCACGCCCGCTCTGGTGCCGCTGTTTGCCCTGGCTTTCTTGCTGATGGGGGTGTTTGTCTCGCTGTTCAACTACGTGGGCTTTCGGCTGGCGCTGCCGCCCTACGGGCTGAGCCAGACGCAGATCGGGCTGGTCTTCTCGGCCTACCTGTTCGGCATCGTCGCCTCGCCTGCGGCCGGGGCGCTGGCCGACCGGCGCGGGCGCGGCCCCGTGCTGGTGGGCGGCGTGCTGCTGATGGCCGCCGGCGTCCTGCTCACGCTCGCCGCGCCGCTGGCCGTGCTGATGGTCGGGATCGCTGCGCTGACCTTCGGCTTCTTCGTGGCGCACGCGGTGGCCAGCGGCTGGGTCGGCGCGCTGGCGCAGGGCGCCAAGGGCCATGCCTCGTCGCTCTACCTGCTGGCCTATTACGTGGGCTCCAGCGTGCTCGGCTCGGTCGGCGGCTGGTTCTGGGAGCACGGCCGCTGGCCCGGCATGGCGGTTTTTTCGCTGGCGCTGCTGGGCGTGGCGCTCGCGCTGGCGCTGCCCCTGCGCAGGGCGGGCCGAATATAATGCGCGTTTTCCCGAGGAGCGTTGCAGCGTCCCCGCCCAGGCGGACGTGAGGCTCGGGAGACCGGGCCCTTCGCTCTGGCAGGCCCGTCCGTGCAACGACGCTCATCCACCTGGCGTGCGATGGGCGAGCGAATCCCCTTTCCAGCTCCCTCGCGCGGCCGGTGGTGTTTCACCACGCATTGGAGCTTTCCATGAACGTCCGCAACACCTCCCTCGCCCCGGCCGACTGCGCCATCACCGACATCGCCCTTGCCGACTGGGGTCGCAAGGAAATCCGCATCGCCGAGACCGAGATGCCCGGCCTGATGGCGATTCGCGAGGAATACGCCGCCCAGCAGCCCCTGAAGGGCGCGCGCATCGCCGGCAGCCTGCACATGACCATCCAGACGGCCGTGCTGATCGAGACGCTGCAGGCCCTCGGCGCCACGGTGCGCTGGGCCTCGTGCAACATCTTCTCGACGCAGGACCACGCCGCCGCCGCCATTGCCGCCGGTGGCACGCCGGTGTTCGCCATCAAGGGCGAGTCGCTCGAAGACTACTGGGACTACACGCACCGCATCTTCGACTTCGGCCCCAAGGGCAGCGAGGGCGAAGGCCCCAACATGATCCTGGACGACGGCGGCGATGCCACGCTGCTGATGCACCTGGGCCAGCGCGCCGAGAAGGATGCGTCTCTGGTGGCGGGCAACGGCAGCAGCGAGGAAGAGCGCATCCTGTACGCCTCCATCCGCAAGAAGCTGGCCGAGGACCCGACCTGGTACAGCCGCAAGAGCGCCCAGATCCTCGGCGTGACCGAGGAGACCACCACCGGCGTGCACCGCCTCAACGAGATGTCGGCCAAGGGCACGCTGCTGTTTCGCGCCATCAACGTCAACGACTCGGTCACCAAATCCAAGTTCGACAACCTGTACGGCTGCCGCGAGTCGCTGGTGGACGGCATCAAGCGCGCCACCGACGTGATGATCGCCGGCAAGGTGGCCGTGGTCGCCGGCTATGGCGACGTGGGCAAGGGTTCGGCCCAGGCGCTGCGCGCGCTGTCGGCGCAGGTCTGGGTGACCGAGATCGACCCCATCAACGCCCTGCAGGCCGCCATGGAAGGCTACCGCGTGGTGACCATGGAGTACGCCGCCGACAAGGCCGACATCTTCGTGACCACCACGGGCAACAAGGACGTCATCCGCCACGAGCACATGGCCGCCATGAAGGACCAGGCCATCGTCTGCAACATCGGCCACTTCGACAACGAGATCGAGGTCGCGTCGCTGGAGCAATACCCGTGGGAAGAGATCAAGCCGCAGGTGGACCACATCATCTTCCCCGACGGCAAGAGGATCATCCTGCTGGCCAAGGGCCGCCTGGTGAACCTGGGCTGCGGCACGGGCCACCCCAGCTACGTCATGAGCAGCTCGTTTGCCAACCAGACGCTGGCGCAGATCGAGCTGTTCACGCGCCCGGATGCGTATGAAGTCGGCAAGGTCTATGTGCTGCCCAAGCTGCTCGACGAGAAGGTTGCGCGCCTGCAGCTGTCCAAGCTGGGCGCCATGCTGACCGAGCTGACCGACGAGCAGGCGGCGTATATCGGCGTGGACAAGAGCGGGCCGTACAAGGCGGATACGTACCGTTATTGAGCGGTGCGCCGAGACCCGCCGGCCCCCATCCCTACCTTCCCCCAGAGGGGGAAGGAGCAGGAAGCGACGCCGCGCCGGTAACTTGCCCCCTCCCCCTCTGGGGGAGGGCTGGGGTGGGGGCCAGCGCCGCTGGCAACCCGACAGGGCACGCCAGACCCCGCCATCCCTCACAAAAAAACAATAGCTCCCCGCCCTTGCCTGGCAAGGTCTAAAAGCCGATTCGACCCATGAAAAGGACCCTGCGCCATGCGCGCTGACGTATTCCTGGTGGAAGGCGGCCACGCCACCACCCGCTCACAGGCCCAGCGCCTGATCGCCGCCGGCGTGCAATGGCGCCTGGCCGACACCATGCCCTGGACGCGCGTGGCCAAGAACGGCGACGACATCCCTGCCGGTGCCCGTCTGCAGCTGCTCGACGCCGCCGAGGCCAGGTACCTCTCGCGCGGCGGGCTCAAGCTCGAGGGCGCGCTGGCCGCCACCGGCATCGACCCGGCCGGCCTGCGCTGCCTGGACGTGGGCCAGAGCACCGGCGGCTTTACCGACTGCCTGCTGCAGCACGGCGCGGCGCAGGTCATCGGCGTGGACGTGGGCCAGGGCCAGCTGCATGAGCGCCTGCAGGGCGACGTGCGCGTCGTCGCGGTGGAGGGCCTGAACGCCCGCCACCTCACGCCCGGGGCGCTCGAAGAGGCCTGCGAGGAGGCGCTGTCCGAGCGCGTCGACGCCGAGCCCGAGGACAACGACACCCAGCCCCAGGCGCCCTATGCCTGGATGCGCAACGGCGGCCTGGTCGATGACGGCTACGACGACAGCGGCGACGCCAAGGAGCACGAGATCGAGGCCTTCAAGGCCGAGCGATCGGCCCGTGCCCAGGCACGCGCCGCGGGTCGCCTGCCCACCGTGCGCCGACGCCGTGCGGGCCGCGAGCAGGTGGATGTGACGCCCGCGTTCGACCTCGTCGTGGGCGACCTGTCCTTCATCTCTCTCACTCTGGTGCTGCCCGCGCTCGTGCCTTTGCTGAAGGAGCGGGGCCGGATGCTGCTGCTGGTCAAGCCGCAGTTCGAGCTGCAGCCGGGCCAGGTCGGCAAGGGCGGCATCGTGCGCAATGCCGGCCTGTACGCCGAGGTCGAGCAGCGCCTGCGCGCTGCCTGCGCCGCCGCCGGCCTGCGGGTCGAGGCCTGGCTCGCCAGCCCCATCGAGGGCGGCGACGGCAACCGCGAGTTCTTCATCCACGCCACCAGGAGCGTCCCATGAGCCGCACGGCCACGCCCCTTCCGATCAGTTTCGAGTTCTTTCCGCCCAAGACCCCCGAGGGCGCGGACCGGCTGCGCACCGTGCGCCAGCAGCTGTACGCGCGCGCGCCGCAGTTCTGCTCGGTGACCTATGGCGCCGGCGGCTCCACGCAGGAGGGCACCTTTGCCGCCGTGCGCGAGATCCTGGCCGAGGGCGTCGATGCGGCGTCGCATTTCTCCTGCATCGGCGCCACGCGCGAGAGCGTGCGCGCGCAGCTGGCCGAATTGAAGGCCATGGGCGTGCGCCGCCTGGTGGCGCTGCGCGGCGACCTGCCCAGCGGCTACGGCGTGGGTGGCGAATTCCACTACGCCAGCGACCTGGTGGCCTTCATCCGCGAGGAAACCGGGCGCGACTTCCACATCGAGGTGGCCGCCTACCCCGAAGTCCACCCCCAGGCGCGCAGCGCCGACGCCGACCTGCAGGCGTTTGCCACCAAGGTGCGCGCCGGGGCGGATTCGGCCATCACGCAGTATTTCTTCAACGCCGATGCCTACGCGCGTTTCGTCGATGACGTGCGCCGCCTGGGCCTGGACGTGCCCGTCGTGCCGGGCATCATGCCCATCCTGGGCGCCACGCAGCTGATGCGGTTTTCCGACGCCTGCGGCGCCGAGATCCCGCGCTGGATCCGGCTGCGCCTGCAGGGCTACGGCGACGACGTGGCCAGCATCCGCGCCTTCGGCCTGGACGTGGTGGCGCGCCTGTGCGAGCAGCTTGTGGCCGCCGGCGCGCCGGGGCTGCATTTCTACACCATGAACCAGAGCGCCCCCACGCTGGCGCTGTGCGACCGGCTGGGGTGGTGAACGCGCCGGGGCGGGTATTTTTCGATAGCGCCCCGCCGTTGCCTGGTGCGGGTTTGCGCTCCCTCTCCCCGGCCCTCTCCCGCCAGCGGGAGAGGGCCGGGGAGTCCGGGTCGCACTCCTGCCCCGCCCACCCGATTCGGGGCCGGCTACAGTGCCAGTTGCCCGCACGCCCCCGGGCCACCTTCTACCCATGCCCCTGAGCCGCCTCCACGCGCCGTTGACCGGCCTGCTTGCCTCGTTGCTGGGCGTGTGGCTGGCTGGCTGCGCCGCCCCCGTCCCGTCCGTGCCCGAGGCGCAGGCCGTTGAGCCCCAGGCGTCAACGCACTCTGCGCCCGCCCTGCGGCCCCTGCGTCCGCCGCGCCCCGGCGGGGCGGCCCTGCAGGACGGCGGCGTGGAGCTGCTCCCCGTGCCTGGCCGGCCCGCCGAGCCCGCATTGCGCCTGCCCGAGCCGGGCTCGACCACCGAAGGCTCCGGCGAGCCGGCGCTGCGCCTGCCCGAGCCGCCGGCCGAGCCGCCCGAGCCGGCCGTCCTGCTGGGCAGCGGCATCGCCTCGTGGTATGCCGACAGCCTACACGGCCGATTCACCGCCAACGGCGAGCGCTACGACCGTGCCGAGTTCACTGCCGCGCACCGCAGCCTGCCCTTTGGCTCGCGCCTGTGCGTGCGCAGTCTGGTCAATGGCCGCACGGTGGCGGTGCGCGTCAACGACCGCGGCCCCTTCGCTCCCGGGCGCGTGATCGACCTGAGCCGCGCCGCGGCCGAGGAGCTGGGCCTGATGGGCCTGGGCATCAAGCCCGTGGAGCTGTGGCAGATGGGCGAAGAGGACGAGGTCTGCCCTGAAGACCTGGAGCCGGCCACCGCCGGCGAACGCCTGGGGCTGGACGGCGCGGCCGCGGCCAAGGCGCTGCAGCGACCCGCCGCCGCTGCCCGGCCAGCGCCACCGCGCGGCAAGGCGCGCGCGAAGGCGCGGGGCCGGCAGGGCCGGCGCTGAGGCCCTCAGCCGTTCAGCCGTTCAGCCGTTCAGCCGTTCAGCCGTTCAGCCGTTCAGCCG
>NZ_DAMCAM010000037.1:25225-30877 GCF_032059615.1 Melaminivora sp.
TCAGCCGTTCAGCCGTTCAGCCGTTCAGCCGTTCAGCCGTTCAGCCGTTCAGCCGCCGCCGCTTTCCAGTACATGGGCGGCGTGCCGGTCCTGGGCCAGCAGCCGCGCCATCTGCGGCAGGGCTTCGCGCAGGGCGGCCTCCAGGGTGTAGGGCGGGTTGATCAGGAACATGCCGCTGGCCGGCAGGCCCGGGCGGCGCACGTCCTCGCCCGGGGTGGCGGCGCTGGCCTTGCTGCCCTTGACGGTGAGCGCGGCGTGCAGCCAGGGCCTGCCGGCCTTGCCCGCCAGCGTCTTGAGCCGGCGCGGCAGATCGTGCGCCTCGGGGCGCGGGATGATGGGGTACCAGACCGCGTACACCCCGGTCGGAAAGCGCTTCAATCCCTCCTGCGCGAGCGCTTGCACGCGTTGGTAGTCGGTCTTGATCTCGTAGCTCGGGTCGCACAGCAGCAGGGCGCGGCGCGAGGGCGGCGGCAGGAACTTGCGGGCGCTCTCGAAGCCGTCCTCGTTGAGCACGGTGACCTGTCGGCCGGCTTCGAGCTGCTCGAGGTTGCGCTGCAGCAGCCGGGCGTCGGCGGGCAGCAGTTCCAGGCATTTGAGCCGGTCGTGCGGACGCAGCAGGCGCTGGCTGATGAAGGGCGAACCGGGGTAGATGCGCGCGGCGGCGCCACTGTTGAAGCCGCGCACCAGCTCGGCGTAGGCCTGCAGGGCTGGTGCCAGCGGCTCGGTGGCGGCCAGCACCCGCGCAACGCCGTCCGCGCTCTCGGCGCTGGTGCGCGCCGCGTCGCCGTCGAGCCGATACAGGCCGGCGCCGGCATGGGTGTCGAGCACCATGAGCGCCGCCTCTTTCTGCAGCAGGTGCTGCAGGGTGGCGATGAGCACCGTGTGCTTGAGCACGTCGGCGTGGTTGCCTGCATGGAAGGCGTGGCGGTAACTGAACATGGGGCGATGGTAGCCGGCAGCCCCGGGCCTGGCATGGCGCGGCGCAAAAAATGCATGGCGCGCTATAATGGCGGGCTTCGCAGCGCATTGGCTGGTCCCGCGGCGAAGCAAGAACGCCACCTAAGAGGCTCAAATCAATAAGAGCACCGACCGTGGAAAAGGACCGCCGAACCTCCTCGAAAAGAGAAAACCCATGTCCACATTCAGCGCAAAGCCCGCTGAGGTCGTGCATGAGTGGTTTGTGATTGACGCCACCGACAAGGTGCTCGGCCGGGTCGCCAGCGAAGTGGCCCTGCGTCTGCGCGGCAAGCACAAAGCCATCTACACGCCTCACGTTGATACCGGCGACTACATCGTCGTCGTCAACGCCTCCAAGCTCAAGGTGACCGGTACCAAGTCCACGGACAAGATGTACTACCGCCACTCCGGCTTCCCCGGCGGCATCACCGCCACCAACTTCCGCGATCTGCAGGCCAGGCACCCCGGCCGCGCGCTCGAGAAGGCCGTCAAGGGCATGCTGCCCAAGGGCCCCCTGGGCTACGCCATGATCAAGAAGCTGAAGGTCTACGGCGGCGCCGAGCATCCGCACAGCGCCCAGCAGCCCAAGGCCCTGGAAATTTAAGGAGCCGAGATGATTGGTGAATGGAACAATGGCACCGGCCGTCGCAAGTCCAGCGTCGCCCGCGTGTTTCTGAAGAAGGGTTCCGGCAAGATCACTGTGAATGGCAAGGACATTCAGCAGTATTTCGGCCGCGAGACCTCCATCATGATCGCCAAGCAGCCGCTGGTGCTCACCAACCATGTCGAGACCTTCGACATCCAGGTGAACGTGCACGGCGGCGGTGAGTCCGGCCAGGCCGGCGCCACCCGCCACGGCATCACCCGCGCCCTGATCGACTACGACGCCGAGCTGAAGCCCCAGCTGAGCGCCGCAGGCTTCGTGACCCGCGACGCCCGCGAGGTCGAGCGCAAGAAGGTCGGCCTGCACTCCGCACGCCGCGCCAAGCAGTTCTCCAAGCGCTGATCCAGCGTTTGCGAACCGCTCCCGCCTGCCCCTGGGGGCGGCGGGGCGACACAAGAAAACCGCCGGCCTGGCGGTTTTTTTGTGGGCGCTGCCTCGTTGCTCCGGCGTGGCCCGCCCCCATGTACCCGGGATGCGCGAAAACCCGCACGCCCCCTGGCGACAAAGGCCCGGGCGCCGGCAGCAACCGGGGCTTTGGCGTACCATTTCCCGTCACGATCTGAGGAGCCCTTCATGAGCGCCGTTGCCGAAAACGCCACCCCCACCACCACCGAAATGCCCACCCCCATCCTGTTCACCGACAGCGCAGCCGCCAAGGTGGCCGAGCTGATCGCCGAGGAGGGCAACCCGGACCTGAAGCTGCGCGTGTTCGTGCAGGGCGGCGGCTGTTCGGGCTTCCAGTACGGCTTCACCTTCGACGAGATCACCAACGACGACGACACCACCATGACCAAGAACGGTGTGTCGCTGCTGATCGACGCCATGAGTTTTCAGTACCTGGTCGGCGCCGAGATCGACTACAAGGAAGACCTGCAGGGCGCGCAATTCGTCATCAAGAACCCCAACGCCGAAACCACCTGCGGCTGCGGCTCGAGCTTCTCGCCGACCGAGCACTGAGCGGCTCCGGCCCTGACCTGGTTCCAGCCGCCTTCGGGCGGTTTCTTTTTTGATAGCGACACATCGTTGCCCAGGGCGGGCTGAGGTGCTTTTTCGCTTGAAAGCAGGGACGCGGGCCGGCGTCAGGCCGGGTAGATGGCCCCCAGGATGCGCGGGCCGCGCGCACCCGTGACCGCGGGCAGGTTGCCCGGCTCGCCTGCCAGGCACTGGTGCGCCAGCCAGGCAAAGGCGGCGGCCTCGACCTGCAGGGGCGGCAGGCGGTGGAGGGCCGAGCTTTGCACGCGCACGCCGGACAGCAGCGCCTGCAGCCGGCGCATCAGGTGGCCGTTGAGCGCGCCGCCGCCGCAGACGATGAGCAGCCCGGTGCCTGGCGCATGGCGCAGCAGGGCCTGGGCGCAGGCGCGGGCCGTCAGTTCGGCCAGCGTGGCCTGTACGTCCTGCGCCGCCAGGGCGGAATCGCCGGTGCCGGCGGCCTGCAGGCGGTCCTGCAGCCAGCGCTCGTGGAACAGGTCGCGCCCCGTGCTCTTGGGCGGCGGCAGGGCGAAGAAGGGCTCGGCCAGCAGGGTCTCGAGCAGGCGCCCGTCGCAGCGGCCGCCCGCGCCCCAGGCGCCATCCTCGTCGTAGGTCTGGCCCCGATGGCGCTGGCACCACAGGTCCAGCAGGACATTGGCCGGCCCGCAGTCGAAGCCCAGGACGGCGCCGCCCGCATCCAGCAGGCTCAGGTTGGCGATACCGCCCAGGTTCAGCACCGCGACGCTGCGCCCGCCCTGGCCGAACACGCGCTGGTGGAAGGCAGGCACCAGGGGCGCACCCTGGCCGCCCGCGGCCACGTCACGGCTGCGAAAGTCCGCCACCACGGTGATGCCGGTGAGTTCGGCCAGCAGGGCCGGCTGGTTCAGCTGCAGGGTATAGCCCAGGCCGTCGTGCAGGCCGGGCTGGTGGCGCACGGTCTGGCCGTGGGCGCCGATGGCGCGCACCTGGCAGGCGGGCAGGCCGCTGCCGGCGAGCAGGCCGTGGACCACTTCGGCATAAGTGCGCGCCAGCGTGTTGGCCGCCAGGGCGGCGCGGTGCAGTTCATCAGGGCCGCTGGCGTTGAGGGCCAGCAGTTGCGCTCTGGTTTCAGGAGCAAAAGGTCGAGCCGCGTGGCGGGCTACCGTGCATTTCGATGCCGAAACCTCGGCCAGCACCCCGTCCACGCCGTCGAGCGAGGTGCCCGACATCAGCCCGATGTACCAGCCCGCGGCGTGCTGCGCGCGGGCGGGAATCACTCGGCGCGGGCCTGCAGCATCAGCGAGGCCGAGGACAGCTGCACGCGCATGTTGGCCGCCAGGCGCTCGAAGTCCTTGCGCGCCGCGCGCGAGACCGGCTGGGCGGCGTCGCTGGCGCGGGCGATGGACATGGGGTCGCGGTGCTCGCCGTTCACGCGGAACTCGAAGTGCAGGTGCGGCCCGGTGGCCCAGCCGGTGGCGCCCACGGCGCCGATGACGTCGCCCTGGTCGATGCTCTGGCCCTTGCGCACGTCGATGCGGCTCAGGTGGGCATAGACGGTGACGTGCTGGTTGGCGTGCCTGACATAGACCACGTTGCCGTAGCCGTTCTGCACGCCGGCGAAGTCCACCGTGCCTTCGCCCACGGTGCGCACCGGCGTGCCCGAGGGGGCGGCCATGTCGGTGCCCAGGTGGGCGCGCCAGGTCTGCTGGATGGGATGCACGCGCATGGCGAAGCCGCTGGAGATGCGGGTGTAGGCCACGGGCGAGGTCAGGTAGGCGCGGCGCATGCTCTGGCCGTCGAGCGTGTAGTAGGTGCCCTTGGCCGAGGCCGACTCCTGGAACCACACGGCGTCGTGGGTCTTGCCGTTGTTGTGGAATTCGGCGCTCAGCACGCGGCCGCTCTTGAGCGGCTCGCCGTCGGCCTCCAGGGTTTCATAGACGACGGAGAAGCGGTCTTCCTTGCGCAGCGCGCGGCGGAAATCGATGTTGCCCGAGAAGATCTCGGCCAGCTGCACGGCCACCGTGTCGGGAATGGCGGCGGCGTCGGTGGCGGCGAACAGCGAGGTGCGGATGACGCCACCGGCCAGGCGGCTGCCCACGGTGAGCGGCGCCGTCTCGATGCGCGAATGGAACTGCCCGTCGGCGCCGCGCTCGACCACCAGGCGCTTGAAGGTCGGCGTGTCGTCGGGGGCCCAGCGGGCGGTGAGGCGCTCCAGGCGGTGGTCGTCCGTGGCTTCGGCCGACAGCGAGCGGCCGGCGCGGCCCAGCACGTTCTGGCGCACCAGCTCGTCGCCGCGCAGGAAAGCCGAGGCGGCTGGGTCGGCCACGCCCAGGCGCTCCAGAAGGGACTCGGCCGTGTCGGTGCTGCGCGTGGTGTCCGAGCGGTACAGCGAGTAGCCGGGCATGTTGTCGAGCAGCGTGGCCAGGGGCGCTTCGCTGGCCAGCGACGGCACGGCCTGGGTCACGGTGCTCACGGGCAGCTCGGCCGGATCGGGGGCGAGTGAGGCCACGGCGAAGGCGCCGCCGCCACCCGTCAGCAGGACGGTGGCAACGGCAGCGGTGATGCGTTTCGGGTGCTTGCGTGCCGCGAGCTTGAGGGATTCGGACAAGGCCAGGCAGGCGGCGGTCAAGCTGTTTTTCAACAAGAGTCTGTACCCCAGGTTGAAGTGGCTTCAGGCCCCGGCAGGTGCCGCGACGCGGCGGCAAGGGGCGGAAGACACAGGCGGATGGCAGGATGCGGCATTGGGCGCCAGGGCCGGGCAAGTGGACGGGCCACTAGAATCCCCCGCTGCAAAATGCCGGCAAGTATAGTCGGTCGTGTCCTGCATACACCCCTGAAAACCCTTATGAATCAAGCTGCTGTTACAACAAACGAGATTTCCGAAGGTGTAGGACAAGCGCTCGAAATTTCCCTGCGCGGCGTCGATGAATTGCTGCCCCAGCCCGAGTGGGTGGCCAAGCTGGCGCGCTCGGAGGCCACCGGCCAGCCCCTGCGCATCAAGCTCGGGCTGGACCCGACGGCGCCCGACATCCACCTGGGCCACACGGTGGTGCTCAACAAGATGCGCCAGCTGCAGGACCTGG
>NZ_DAMCAM010000038.1:0-29486 GCF_032059615.1 Melaminivora sp.
AAGATCCGCAAGATCGGCATGGACAGCAGCGACACGGGCCTGTTGTACTTCGACGAAGTGCGCGTGCCGCAGCGCTATCTGATCGGCCAGGAGGGCCACGGCTTCATCTACCAGATGCAGCAGTTCCAGGAGGAGCGCCTGTGGTGCGCGGCCAATAGCCTGCAGTCGCTTACCAACTGCATCGCCTGGACCATCGAATGGGCGCAGGAGCGCCGGATGTTCGGCAGCACGCTGGCCGACCAGCAGTGGGTGCAGTTCAAGCTGGCCGAGCTGCAGACCGAGGTCGAGGCGCTGCGCGCGCTGACCTGGCGCGCCGGCGAGCTGTACATCGGCGGCCAGGACGTGCTGCAGCTGGCCAGCATGGCCAAGCTGAAAGCCGGGCGCCTGTCCCGCCAGGTGGCAGACACCTGCCTGCAGTTCTGGGGCGGCATGGGCTTCACGCTGGAGAACAAGGTGTCGCGCCAGTTCCGCGACGGCCGCCTGGGCTCGATCGGCGGGGGTGCCGACGAGGTCATGCTGGGCATCATCGCCAAGACCATGGGCATCGCCAAGCGGCCCGCGGCGCGCTGAAGCAGGGCTGAGCACATGAGCACGAGCGATCCCACGGCTCCGCACGCCCAGGCCGGGCTGCGCGTCGAGCGCCAGCCCCTGGCGGCGGGCTTCGTCGAGACCTGGTGGCTGGACCAGCCCGCCAGCCGCAACGCGCTGACCGACGCGCTGGTCGAGGCGCTGCTGGCGGCCTGCGGCCGCGTCGCGGCCGACCCGGCGCTGCGCGGCGTGGTGCTGCGCGGCGCGGGCGGGCACTTCTGCGCCGGCGGCAGCCTGGGCGGCTTTGCTCAGGCCATTGGCCAGCCCCTGGCGCCGGGCGAGGACGACCCGCTGGTGCCCATGAACCGGCGCTTTGGCACGCTGCTGCAGGCGCTGTGCGCGCTGCCACAGTGGCTGCTGGTGGCGGTCGAGGGCGTGGCCATGGGCGGGGGCGTCGGCCTGGTGTGCTGCGCCGACCAGGTGCTGGCCGACGCGGACGCGCAATTTGCCACGCCCGAGGTCACGCTCGGGGTGGTGCCGGCGCAGATCGCGCCCTTCGTCGTGCGCCGCCTGGGCGCCGCGCGCGCCCGGCGCTGGCTGCTCACGGGCGCGCGCCAGGACGCGGCTGCGGCGCTGCAGGACGGCCTGGTCGATGAAGTGACCCCGGCCGGCGGCCTGGACGAGGCGCTCGCCCGCGCCATCGCGCGCCACTGCGCCGCCGCCCCGCAGGCGGTGGCAGCCACCAAGCGGCTCTTACTGGTCGAGCCCGAGACGCCTCTGCCCCAGCTGCTCGACGTCGCGGCCCACGCCTTTGCCGCCGGCCTGCGCAGTCCGGAGGCGCAGCAGGGCCTGGCCGCCTTCGCTGCGCGTCGGCCGGCGCCGTGGAAGGTGTCCGCGTGAACCCGGCACAGCGCTGGCCCTGCCTTGCTCCCTCGCCCCTTTGGGGAGAGGGTGGGGTGGGGGGCAGTTCGGGCGCTGCCTCCCAGGCAGGCCGCCGCCCTCACCCCCACCCTCTCCCGCCAGCGGGAGAGGGAGCAAAACCCGCGCGTGCTTGCGCAGCGGACCGACGAATGAACTGTGCGCAGGAAGATCGCATATCGCGAGGGAGCCAACCATGAAAAAAATCCTCATCGCCCACCGCGGCGGTCCTGCCCTGGGCAGGGCGCAGCAGATCGCCCGGGCTCGCGTAGCGGGCGGGCGGGCGATCTGGCCGCAAGGGAGCCACCCATGAAAAAAATCCTCATCGCCAACCGCGGCGAGATCGCCCGCCGCGTCATCCACACCGCCCGGCGCATGGGCATTGCCACCGTTGCCGTCCATTCCGATCCCGACGCCCACAGCCTGCACGTGCGCGAGGCCACGCAGGCCGTGGCGCTGGGCGGCGCGGCCAGTGCGGACAGTTATCTGCGCATCGACAAGCTGCTGGCGGCGGCGCGTGCCAGCGGGGCCGACGCCATCCACCCCGGTTATGGCTTTCTGAGCGAGAACGCTGACTTCGCCCAGGCCGTGCTGGATGCGGGCCTGGTCTGGATCGGGCCGCCACCGGCGGCCACGCGCGCACTGGGCAGCAAGGCAGGCGCCAAGCAGTTGGCACGGCAGCACGGCGTGCCCTGCCTGCCGGGCTACGCGGGCGAGGACCAGTCCGACGAGCGCTTCATCGCCGAGGCCGGGCGCATCGGCTTTCCGCTCATGGTCAAGGCCGTGGCGGGCGGGGGCGGGCGCGGCATGCGGCTGGTGACGGAGAGCCAGCAGCTGGCCGGCGCGCTGGCCAGCGCGCGCTCCGAGGCGCTGGCGGGTTTTGGCTGCGGCGACCTGCTGATCGAGCGCGCCCTGCTGCAGCCGCGCCATGTCGAGGTGCAGGTCTTCGCCGATGCGCAGGGCCACTGCATTCACCTGGGCGAGCGCGACTGCTCCGTCCAGCGGCGCCACCAGAAGCTGGTGGAGGAGTCGCCCAGCCCCGCGGTGGACGCCGACCTGCGCGCGCGCATGGGCGCCGCTGCGGTGGCGCTGGCGCAGGGCGCGGGTTATGTCGGCGCCGGCACGGTGGAGTTCCTGCTCGACGGGCAGGACTTCTATCTGATGGAGATGAACACCCGCCTGCAGGTCGAGCACCCGGTGACCGAGGCGCTCATCGGCCTGGACCTGGTGGAGTGGCAGATCCGCGTCGCGCGCGGCGAGCCGCTGCCGCTGGCCCAGGACGCGGTGCGGCTGCAGGGCCACGCCATCGAGGTGCGCCTGTGTGCCGAGGACGCGCAGTTCCACCCGCACACCGGCCGGGTGCTGCATTTTTCCGCCCCGCCGGCGACGACTTACGAGTGCGCCGCCCCGGGCGGCCTGCGCTTCGACCACGCGCTGGCGCCGGGCAGCGAGGTCTCGCCGCACTACGACTCCATGCTGGGCAAGCTGATCGTGCACGCGGCCAGCCGGGACGAGGCGATCGACGCGCTGGTCCGTGCGCTGGGCGAGACCGTGGTGTTGGGGCTGCCGACCAACCGTGCCTTTCTCGCCGCCTGCCTGGACCACCCGGTCTTTCGCGCCGGGCAGGCGCTGGTGCCGTTTCTTGCGGGCCACGCCCAGGAGATTCGCGATACGCTATTGAAAGAAGAGCTGCAGGTCCTTGTCCCATCGGCACTTCAGGCACTTTTTATTCAAAAGTCTGAGGTGCTGCCCGGCCCGGCCTGCCCGCTGGAGCGGCCGCTGCGCCTGCGCCACCAGGGCGAGGTGCACGACCTGGCGGTGCGCGAGCAGGGCACGGGCACGCTGCAGCTGCGCGGCGCCGACCCCGCCACCGGCGAGCCGCTGGCCGCCACCGCACGCCTGAGGCCGATGCCATGCGGCGGGGCGCAGGTCACGCTGCTGCGGCCCGATGCGGCCGTGCAGGGCGACTGGCGCGTGCGCAGCGTGCGGGTGGGCACCCGGCGCTGGCACTGGCAGGCGGGCGCCGTCGATGGCTGGGTGGAGGACGCCTCGCTCGAGTCCGCTGCCCAGGGCGGCGCCCAGGGCAGCACGGGCGAGCTGCGCGCGCCCTTCAACGGCCGCGTGGTGGTTCTGGCCGCCGAGCCCGGCCAGCAGCTGGCCGCCGGCGACACCGTGGTGGTCATCGAGTCCATGAAGCTCGAGCACAGCCTGGGAGCGCCGGCCGCAGCCACCGTAGCCGAGCTGCTGGTCGCGGTGGGCCAGCAGGTCTCGCCCGGGCAGGTGCTGGCGCGCCTGGCGCCGGCCGGCACGGCAGAGCCTGCCCGCGCCAGTAGCCCCGAGGAGACCGCCGCATGAATGCCGCAACCCTGCCCGTGCACGACGCCGAACGCGCCGAGCGTGAAGCGCTGACCGACACCATCACCCGCTTTGCCAAGAGCGAGATCGCCCCGCACGCCGACGCCTGGGACGCGGCGGGCGAGTTCCCGCGCCAGCTCTACCGCCGCGCGGCCGAGCTGGGCCTGCTGGGCCTGGGTTACCCCGAGGAATACGGCGGCACGCCCGTGAGCTACACCCTGCGCGTGCCGCTGTGGCGCAGCTTGAGCCGCCATGGTGCCAGTGGCGGCGTGCTGGCGAGCCTGCTGTCGCACAACATCGGCCTGCCGCCGGTGGTGGCCTGGGGCAGCGCGGCCGTGCGCGCCGAGGTCATCCCGCCGGTGCTGGCCGGCGAGCAGATCGCCGCGCTGGCCATCACCGAGCCCGGCGGCGGCTCGGACGTGGCGCGCCTGGCCACCACCGCCCGGCGCGACGGTGATGACTACATCGTCGATGGCGAGAAGGTCTTCATCACCTCCGGCATGCGCGCCGACTGGATCACGCTGGCCGTGCGCACGGGCGAGCCGGGCACGCGCGGCAGTGGCGGCATCTCCATGCTGCTGGTGCCCGGCAGCAGCGCCGGCCTGTCGCGCAGGCCGCTGGCCAAGATGGGCTGGCTCAGCTCCGACACGGCGCACCTGCGCTTTGACGGCGTGCGCGTGCCGGCGCGCTACCTGCTGGGTGAGGAAGGCCAGGGCTTTCGCATCATCATGGGCAACTTCAACGCCGAGCGCTTCGGCCTGGCGGCTTCGGCCCTGGGCTTTGCCGAAGCCTGCTTCGATGAAGCCCTCGCCTGGGCGCGCCAGCGCAAGACCTTCGGCGCCGCGCTCATCGAGCACCAGGTCATCCGCCACAAGCTGGCCGACATGCAAATGCGCATCCAGTCCACCGCCGCCTGGGTGGACGCCATCGCCGCCCGCGCCGACGCCGGCGACATAGGCCCGGAATGGGTGGCCCAGGTCTGCCTCCTGAAGAACCACGCCACGCAGACCATGCAGTTCTGCGCCGACCAGGCCGTTCAGATCCTGGGCGGCATGGGCTTCATGCGCGGCACGGTGAGCGAGCGCATCTACCGCGAAGTCAAAGTCATGATGATCGGCGGCGGCGCGGAAGAAATCATGAAGGACCTGGCTGCGCGGCAGCTGGGCCTGTGAACCCCCTGATGGAGACAGACCCCATGCAAGACCGCAACCCCGCCAACAAGGCCGTCGTCACCTGCGCCATCACCGGCGTGCTGACCGACCCGGCGCAGCACCACGTGCCCGTCACCCCCGAGCAGCTGGCTCAGGAAGCACGCCGCGCCTACGACGCCGGCGCCAGCGTCATCCACGTGCACTTTCGCAGCCAGGAGCCGGGCCGCGGCCACCTGCCCAGCTGGGACCCGAAGGTCGCCCGGGCTTGCGTGCAGGCCATGCGCGATGCCTGTCCCGGCGTCATCATCAACCAGACCACCGGCGTGGTTGGCCCCCACTACCAGGGGCCGCTCGACTGTCTGCGCGCCACGCGGCCCGAGATGGCGGCGTGCAATGCGGGCTCGCTCAACTACCTGAAGGTGCGCGCCAACGGCACCTGGGCCTGGCCGCCCATGCTGTTCGACAACCAGCCGGCCAAGGTGCAGGACTTCCTGGACGTGATGGAAGAAACCGGCACGCTGCCCGAATTCGAGTGCTTCGACGTGGGCATCGTGCGCTGCGTGCAGATGTACGTGCAGACCGGCATGTACACGCGCGGCCTGCCCGAATACAACTTCGTCATGGGGGTCGAGTCCGGCATGCCGGCCGACCCGGATCTGCTGCCCATCCTGCTCAAGCTCAAGATCGAGGGCGCGCCCTGGCAGGCCACGGTGATTGGCCGCCAGGAAATCTGGCCGGTGCACCAGCGCGTGGCCGAACTCGGCGGTCATCTGCGCACCGGGTTGGAGGACAGCTTCTACCTGCCGGATGGCAGCAAGGCCACGTCCAACGGCCCCATGATCGAGCAGCTCGTGCAGTGCGCCCGCCGCGCCGGGCGCGAGGTGGCCAGCACCGACGAGGCGCGCGCCATCCTGGGGCTGGCGGCGGCGCCGCAGACGCAGTGGCAGGCGCAGGCGTCATGAGCAACGTCCATTTTGATTTTTCCGGCCGCCACGTCGCCGTCTTCGGCGGCACCACCGGCATCAACCTGGGCATCGCCCAGGCCTTTGCCGCCGCCGGCGCGCGCGTGAGCGTGGCCAGCCGCAGGCAGGAGAACGTCGACGCCGCCGTCGCCACGCTGGGCGAACGGGCCTTTGGCATGGTGGCCGATGTGCGTGATGACGCCGCCGTGGACGCCGCGCTGGCTGCTGCCGCCGAGCGCCATGGCCCCATCGACGTGCTGGTCTCGGGCGCGGCGGGCAACTTCCTGGCCGAGGTCAACGGCATGTCCTCCAACGCCTTCAAGGTGGTGGTGGACATCGATCTGATGGGCAGCTTCCACGTCGCGCGGCGCGCCTGGGAGCACCTGCGCAAGCCGGGCGCGAGCGTGCTCTTCATCTCGGCGCCGCAGGCCGTGGTGCCCATGGCCTGGCAGGCGCATGTGGGCGCGGCCAAGGCTGGCGTGGACCAGCTCGCGCGCGTGCTGGCGCTGGAATGGGGCCCGGCCGGCGTGCGCGTCAACGTGATTTCGCCCGGGCCGATCGCCGGCACCGAGGGCATGCGTCGCCTGGCGCCGCAGGGCGAGGAGGGCGACGCGCTGGTGCGCGCCATGGTGCCGCTGCGGCGCATGGGCACGCCACAGGACATCGCGCACCTGGCGATGTTCCTGGGCTCGGACGCAGCGTCCTACCTGTCGGGCGCTGTGATCGCCTGCGACGGCGGGGCGCAGAACATGCTCACGCCCATGATCGACGCCGCCGTGCGGCAGCTGCGGCAGGACGGGGCGCAGCCGCGCTGACTGCAGGCAGCTTGCCTGCTGCCCGCCTGCCAGCGTGCAGGAGCCCAGCAACAAGAGGTGCTTTCAGGCGCCCGTCAAAGCAGAGTTCACCCACCAAAAAAGGAGACAAGACCCATGATCCAGATGCCCATCAGCCCCGCCGCACGCCGCATTCGCCGCGTTGCCCTGGGCGACTTCGTGTACCGCAGCGCGCGCAAGTTTGGCGAGCGCACCGCCGTGGTCGATGGCGACACGCGCCTGACCTACACCGAGCTGGACGCGCGCAGCTCGCGCTTTGCCCACTATCTGCAGCAGACCTTCGGCAGCGGCCGGCAGATCGGCATGCTGTGCATGAACTCGGCCGACATGGTGGTGGCCTACAACGGCATCCACAAGTCCGGCAACGTCTGGGCGCCGGTCAACGTGCGGCTGGATGCCGGCGCCATCGAATACATCTTGCGCCACGCCGAAGTCTCGGCGGTGGTGGTCGATGCCCCCCTGTACGCCGACCCGGCTCTGGCCGCCATGCTGCAGGGCCTGGGCGTGCCGCTGATCATGACCATGGCGGGTGGCGTGGCCACCGCGCCGGGCGCCACGACCCTGGCCCAAGCCGAGGCTGGCCGCAGCGATGCGCTGCCCGACCTCGACATCGACGACAACCAGCCGGCGATCCTGATGTACACCAGCGGCACCACCGGCAACCCCAAGGGCGTGGTGCACTCGCACCTGTCGGTGTCGGCGGCCATCCTGGGCAACGCCAGCGGCTTTGCCTATGTCGAGACGGATGTGTTCTCGGGCGTGCTGCCGCTGTTCCACTGCGCCCAGCACGCCCTGGCGGCGACGGCGCACGCCGTGGGTGCCTGCATCGTGCTGGCGCGCGCCTTCGTGCCCGATGAGATCCGCGCGCTGGTGCTCGCCGAGCGCCTGACGGTCTTCACCGGCCTGCCCATGATGTACGGGGCGCTGCTGGCCGACCCGCAGTTCCGCACGGACAGCCTGCGCCAGTGCATCTACGCCATGGCCCCCATCCCCAAGCCGCTGATCGCGCAGATCGCCGAGCGCATGAGCAAGAACGTGGTGCTGGCCACCGGCCAGACCGAGATCTATCCGGCGACCATGATGTTCAGGGCACTGGAGCACCCCAAGCTGGACGCCAACTACTGGGGCACGTCCTTCATCCACTGCGAGACAGCGGTGATGGACGACGAAGGCCGGCTGCTCGGCCCCGGCGAGGTGGGCGAGATCGTGCACCGGGGCGCCAACGTCATGCTGGGCTACTTCAAGGACGAGCGCGCCACGGCCGAGGCGCAGCGCTTTGGCTGGCACCACACGGGCGATCTGGGCTTGTGGGGCCCCAAGGGCCAGATGCTGTTCATCGACCGCAAGAAGGACATGATCAAGACCGGCGGCGAGAACGTCGCCAGCGTCAAGGTCGAGGCCGTGCTGCTGGGCCACCCGGGCGTGGCCGGCGCGGCGGTGCTGGGCCTGCCGCACCCGCACTGGATCGAGGCCGTGTGCGCCTTCGTGGTGAAGAAGCCCGGCGCCGAGGTGGATGAAGCCTCCATCGTGGCCCACTGCCGCGAGCGCCTGGGCGGCTTCGAGGTGCCCAAGCTGGTACGCTTCGTCGAGGCCCTGCCGGCCACGGCGACGGGCAAGGTGCAAAAGCACTTGCTGCGCCAGCAGTTTGCCGAGCTGGCGCGGCAGGCGTGGGGGGAAGAGGTGGTTTGAGCTGTCTCGGCTCAGTTGCCAGATGCGCCATCGGCGGTGCCGATGGCGTTCTTTTTTGAGGTCAGGACTGGTCGGGCGCGTCGGCGAGAGGGCGCAGAGCCTGCAATTGCTCCAGCAGATGGGGCAGGCTCATGTGTACGGTATTCCAGACTACTTCCAGATCGATATCGAAATAACCATGGGCGATGCGGTTGCGCATGCCACGCATGTTGTGCCACGGCAGTTGGGTGTGCGCCTGTCTTGCTGAAACTCGGCCTGGGACATGCCCTGGACAAACAGGCACGCCTCGCTGGCCGCCTCCTGCATGTGGTTCAAATAGTCGGGCAGGCGGTTTTCCTTCATACCGGTTGTGCCTGGGCCAATACCTGGGTACGGAAGCTGGGCGGCAGATCCATCGGCGTGCGCACATCGACCCGTATGCCGAGCAAGGTCTCCAACTCATCTTGCAGGCCCCCCAGGTCGAACAGCGTCGCACCCGGCAGCGCGTCCACCAGAAGATCGAGGTCGCTGCCTTCCTGGTCTGTGCCGTGCAGCACCGAACCGAAGACACGCGGGTTCGCGGTGCGAAAGCGCTCCGCGGCCTCACGAATGACCTTGCGCTTCATGGCAAGTACGGCGGACGGTCGCATGGGGGATCTCCTTCTCCTTTCCCGGCAGGGGCGAGGTGTCACTCATGGTAGCCGTTGAACACATCAAGAGCGGGCGTCTCTTGTTTGATATGCTCCTGAAAATGTAGCTGTTTGCGCTTACCCAACAAGCGTTTGGCCAGAAATTTCCATGAAAAAACCGCCTCATGGAGGCGGTTTTTTTGATGGCCCGAGGCGCTTAGCGTTCAGTATCGGGGCTGATGCGCCCGGATGGCCTCGCGCGCCCTGTCGTCCAGCGCAAAGCCCGCACCGTGCTGCGCCGCCAGCGCATCGGCCCGACGCAGAAAGGCGTCCACCCCCATGCCGTAGATGAACTGCATGGCCCCGCCCGCCCAGGCCGGAAAGCCGATGCCGAAGATCGAGCCGATGTTGGCGTCGTGCACGCTGGTCAGCACGCCCTCGGCCAGGCAGCGCGCGGTCTCGATGGCCTGGCGGTAGAGCAGGCGGTCCTGGATGTCCTGTACCTTCCATTCGACCCCGGGTTTCTCGAACAGCTCGCCCAGGCGCGGCCACAGGTGCTTCTTGCCGCCCTCGGGGTAATCGTAGAAGCCGCCGCCGCCGGCGCGGCCCGGGCGCTTCAGCTCCTTGACCATGCGCTCGACCAGCAGCTCGCCGGGCGTGGCCTGGTACGCGCGGCCCTCGGCGGCGAAGTCGGCGCGCGTCTGCTCCATGACGTGCACGCTCAGGGAAAGGGCGGTCTCGTCGAGCACTGCCAGCGGCCCCACGGGCATGCCGGCCTGCATGGCGGCGTTTTCGATCACGGCGGCCGGGATGCCCTCGCCGAGCATCGCCGCGCCCTCCATCACGAAGGTGCCAAAGGTGCGGCTGGTATAAAAACCCCGCGAGTCGTTGACCACGATGGGGATCTTGCCCAGCGCCTGCACGTAGTCAAAAGCGCGCGCCACGGTCTCGTCGTCGGTCTGCCGGCCGCGGATGATCTCCACCAGCTTCATCTTGTCCACGGGGCTGAAGAAATGGATGCCGATGAACTTCTCTGGCCGCTGGCTGGCCTGCGCCAGGCCGCTGATGGGCAGGGTCGAGGTGTTGCTGGCAAAGAAGCCCCCTTCGGCCAGCTGCGGCTCGGCCTCGCGCGTGACCTGGGCCTTGAGCTCGCGGTTCTCGAATACGGCTTCGATGATCAGCTCGCAGCCGGCCAGATCGGCGGCGCTGGCCGTGGGCGTGATGCGCGCGAGCAGCTCCTGCGCTGCTTCGGGTTTCATGCGGCCCTTTTCCACGCGCTTGGCCGCGAGCTTTTCGCTGTAGGCCCGGCCCTTGTCCGCCTTGTCCTGGCTCACGTCCTTGAGCACCGTCTCGATGCCCCGGCTGGCCTGCGCCCAGGCGATGCCCGCGCCCATCATGCCGGCGCCCAGGATGCCCACCCGGGTGGGCTTGAAGCGCGCCACACCCGCCGGCCGCGACTTGCCCGCACGGATGGCGTTCATGTCGAAGAAAAAGGTGTTGATCATGTTGCGCGCGACGGGAGTCGTCATCAGGCGCGCCAGGTACCGGCTCTCGATGCGCAGCGCGGTCTCGTAGTCCACCATCGCGCCCTCGACCATGGCCGACAGGGCAGCCTCGGGCGCGGGATAGCGCCCGCGCGTGGACCGGGTGAGCATGGCGGGCGCCACGACCAGGGCGTTGGCCACCTTGGGGTTGGCGGGCGTGCCGCCGGGCATGCGGTAGTCCTTGGCGTCCCAGGGCTGCTGCGCCTCGGGGTGCGCGGCGATGTGCGCCAGGGCGCGCGGCAGCAGCTCGTCCTGCGTCTCGACCAGCTCGTGCACCAGGCCCAGCCGGTGCGCCTCGGCGGGGCCGAAGGTCTTGCCCTCCAGGATGAAAGGCTGCGCTCCCAGCAGGCCCAGCAGGCGCGTCATCTTGGTCACGCCGGTGGCGCCGGGCATCAGGCCCAGGGTCACCTCGGGCAGGCCGAACTGGATCTTGCGGTCATTCACCGCGATGCGGTGGTGGGCGATCAGCGCCACCTCCCAGCCGCCCCCCAGGGCCGTGCCGTTCAGGCAGGCGACCACCGGGATGCCCAGCATCTCGAGCTGGCGAAAGTGCTTCTTCATGCGCTCGATTTCGCTGAAGACGGTAGGCGCGTCCTCGGGCGTCAGGCGCATGGTGGCCTTCAGGTCGGCGCCGGCGAAGAAGCTGCTCTTGGCCGAGGCGAGGACGATGCCCTTGAGCGCGCCGCCCAGCTGGTCGCGGTCGGCCAGCACGCGCGCGCTGGCCTCGGCCAGGTCGCTCTGCCACTGCTCGCACATGGTGTTGACCGGCGAGCCCTGCTCGTCGAAGGTGATGAGCGCGACCTGGCC
This sequence comes from Melaminivora sp., assembly GCF_032059615.1. Lineage (NCBI taxonomy): Bacteria > Pseudomonadati > Pseudomonadota > Betaproteobacteria > Burkholderiales > Comamonadaceae > Melaminivora > Melaminivora sp. The sequence continues at coordinate 11,396 of NZ_DAMCAM010000038.1, forward strand.
GCCTTCGTCTTGCGCGGGGATGAGTTCGTAGCGGATGGTTTGCATGGGGGGTTCTCTCCGGATCTCAGATGGCTTCGACGACAGTTGCGATGCCCATGCCGCCTCCGACGCAGAGCGTGACCAGGCCGTAGCGCAGACCGCGCCGGTGCAGCTCGTCGATCAGCGTGGACAGCAGCATGGCGCCGGTGGCGCCCAGCGGGTGGCCCATGGCGATGGCGCCGCCGTTGACGTTCACCTTCTCGTGCGGCACGCCGAGTTCGCGCATGAAGCGCATGGGCACGGCGGCAAAGGCCTCGTTGACTTCGAACAGGTCGATCTGGTCGATGGTCATTCCCGCGCGCGCCAGCGCCTTGCGCGTGGCCGGCATGGGCCCGGTGAGCATGATGGTCGGGTCGTCCCCGCTCACGGCGGTGGCAAGGATGCGCGCGCGCGGCGTCAGGTTCTGCGCGCGGGCCGCGGCCTCGCTGCCGATCAGCACGGCGGCGGCGCCATCGACGATGCCCGAGGCGTTGCCGGCGTGGTGCACGTGGTCGATGCGCTCGACCTGCGGGTAGCGCTGCAGCGCCACCGCGTCAAAGCCCATGGCGCCCAGCTGCGCGAACGAGGGCTTGAGCGCCGCCAGGCCCTCCAGGGTGGTGTGGGGCTTGATGAATTCGTCCTCTTCGAGGATGACCTGGCCGAGGAAGTCGCGCACCGGCACCACCGAGCGCTTGAAGTGGCCAGCTGCGCGCGCGGCTGCCGCGCGGCGCTGCGACTCCACCGCGTAGGCGTCGACGTCGGCGCGCGTGTAGCCGTCCAGCGTGGCGATCAGGTCGGCGCCGATGCCCTGGGGCACGAACAGGGTCTGCAAACTGGTGGCCGGGTCCTGCGCCCAGGCGCCGCCGTCGGCGCCGATGGGCACGCGGCTCATGCTCTCCACGCCGCCGGCGACCACCAGGTCCTCCCAGCCGCTGGCCACTTTTTGCGCCGCCAGGTTCACCGCCTCCAGGCCCGAGGCGCAGAAGCGGTTGACCTGCACGCCGGCGCAGCGCCAGTCCCACCCGGCTTTCAGGGCGGCGATCTTGGGCAGGACCGAGCCCTGCTCGCCAATCGGCGAGACGATGCCCATGACCACGTCGTCCACCTGCGCGGTGTCGAGCTGGTGGCGCTCCTGCAGCGTGCCGAGCAGGCCGGCCAGCAGGTCGATGGGCTTGACTTCGTGCAGGCTGCCGTCTTTCTTGCCCTTGCCGCGCGGCGTGCGCAGGGCGTCGAACACGTAGGCGTGTGTCATGGGGTTCTCCAATAGTGGGTCAAATGTGCCTCAAGCCCTTGCGCAGCAAGGGCATGTAGCTATGAAATTGAAAGTGAAGGGGTCAGCGTCCGCCCAGGCCCATGCCGCGGGTGATGACCTCTTTCATGATCTCGTTGGTGCCGCCGTAGATGCGCTGCACGCGCGCGTCGGCCCAGGCGCGGGTGATGGGGTATTCCCACATGTAGCCGTAGCCGCCAAAGAGCTGCACGCACTCGTCCATGACCTTGAACTGCAGGTCGGTGGTCCAGTATTTCGCCATGCTGGCGGTCTGGGTGTCGAGCCGGTCCTCGAGGATCAGCTCGCAGCACTTGTCCACGAACACGCGCGCCACCTGCACCTCGGTCTGTAGCTCGGCCAGGGTGAAGCGCGTGTTCTGGAAGGCCGCCACCGGCTGGCCGAAGACCTTGCGTTCCCGGACATATTCCACCGTCCAGTCGATGGCCGCCTGCGCCGCGGCCACCGCCGTGATAGCGATCTGCAGGCGCTCCCAGGGCAGCTGCTCCATCAGGCAGATGAAGCCCTTGCCCTGCAGGGCCGCACCGCCCAGCAGGTTCCCGGCCGGCACGCGCACGTTGTCGAAGAACAGCTCGGAGGTGTCCTGCGCCTTCATGCCGGCCTTCTTCAGGCGCTGGCCCTTCTCGAACCCCTCCATTCCGCGCTCGACCAGCAAGAGGCTCGTACCCTTGGCACCGGCGGCCGGGTCGGTCTTGGCGACGACGATGACCAGGTCGGCATGCCAGCCATTGGTGATGAAGGTCTTGCTGCCATTGAGCAGGTAGTGGCTGCCGTCCTCGCTCAGGGCCGCCGTGGTCTTGATGCCCTGCAGGTCGCTGCCGGCGGCGGGCTCGCTCATGGCGATGGCGCCGACCATGCTGCCGTCGGCCAGCCGCGGCAGGTACTTGCGCTTTTGCTCGTCGGTGCCGTAGTGCAGGATGTAGGGCGCGACGATCTCGCTGTGCAGACCGAAGCCGATGCCGGTGCAGCCGGCGCGGGCGATCTCCTCCATCTGCGCCACGCTGTAGAGCTTGTCGGCGCCCGCACCGCCGTATTCCTCCGGCATGCTCATGCACAGGAAGCCGTTGGCGCCGGCCCGGGTCCAGACCTCGCGGTCCACGTAGCCCTGCTCCTCCCACTGCGCGTGGTGGGGCGTGATCTCCCGGTCGATGAAGCGGCGGAAGCTGTCGGCGAAGGCCTGGTGGTCGGCCTGCAGGAGGGTGCGTTCGATCATGGCTTGGAGCGTGGATGAATGGATTTTTGCAAAGCAAATGCTTGGTTAAATTCTGCCACCATCGCGGCCGGGCGGAGGCAGTGTTTGCGAGCATGAAAAAGCCGCCCTTGGGCGGCTCGGGGAAGCGGCGGGCCCGGCCCGGCTCACTTGAAGTAGTCGGACACCACCTTCCAGCGCCCGTCCTGGATCTGCGACAGGCGCGAGCGCTCGGTGCCCAGGCGCTGGCTGGCGCTGAAGGTGAGGGTGTCGCTGCCGAACATGTCGGGCTGGATGGGGCCGCTGTCCATGGCCTTGATGAAGCTGTCGGTGGTCAGGCTGGCGCCGGCGCGCTGCAGGCCCTGGATGAAGTTGTCCATGATCTGGTAGCCATAGACCGAGAACACGCCGGGGTCTTCGTTGAACTTGGTCTTGTACTTGTTGGCCCAGAAGCGGATCGGCTGCGAGGCCTCGTCCAGGTAGGGCACCTGCACCGCCATGGTGGCGTACAGGCCGTCCATGGCCTTGCCGCCCAGCTTGTGGATCAGGTCGGTGTAGGCAGCGGTGGTGCCCAGGAAGGTGGGCGAGAAGCCCGTCTTGCGCGCCTCGCCGATGGTGCCGATGGTCTCGCGGATGACGGTGCCGAGCACGACGAAATCACAGCCAGCGGCCTTCATCTTGGCCACCTGCGAGGAAAAATCGGTGGCGCCGCGCTTGTAGGTGGTCTTCTCGGCCAGCTCCATGCCGATGGTCTTCAAGCCGTCCTCGGCGCCGCGCATGACCTCCAGGCCGAATTCGTCGTCCTGGTAGATGGTGCAGGCCTTCTTGGCGCCCTTTTCCTTGACCAGGCGCGGCGTGGCCGTGCGCGCCTGGTCGTAGTAGGGCACGCTGAAGGCGTATTTCAGGCGGCGGTTCGGCTCCTCGAACATCTCGCGCGCGCCGGTCAGGGGGTAGAAGTTGACGACGCCCTTCGGGAACAGCACCGGGAAGGTGGCCACGTTGGCCGCCGTGCCGATGTGGCCCACCATGGCGAAGATCTTGTCCTGGTTGACCAGCTTTTGCGCCGCCAGCACCGCGCGCTTGGGGTCGTAGCCCGAGTCTTCCGCCTTGAAGACCAGCTTGCGGCCGTTGATGCCGCCCTGCTCATTGGCCTCGTCCACACGCAGCTGCATGCCGTTGCGCGCCTGCTTGCCAAAACCCGCGAGTGGCCCGGACAGGTCCTGGATGGTGCCGACGTTGATGGCGTCCTTGGTGACGCCTTGCCCGGCCTGCGCGAACGCGCCCGTGCTGGCCAGCGCCAGGGCAGCGGCGGCTGCCGCAAGAAGAGGAACTTTCATGCGCTTGTCTCCTGTAGTGGTGTGGGTGCGGGATGCGTTGCGACACGAGCGGTTATAGGGCGCGGCGCGCCCGCGGCCATCGGCACTATCCCTGCCGGCTAGCCAGGTCCATACATGGCCTCGATCTGCGGCGCGTACTTGGTCTGCACCAGCTTGCGCTTGAGCTTCATGGTGGGGGTCAGCTCCTCGTCCTCGGCGGTGAGCTGGGTGTCGAGCAGGAAGAACTTCTTGATCTGCTCGACGCGCGCGAATTTGGCATTCACCTCGTCGATCACGCCCTGGATGAGTGCCTGCACCTCGGGCGCGCGCGTGAGGCTGGCGTAGTTGGAGAATGGCACGTCGTGGTCCTGCGCGTACTTCTCGACGTTCTCCTGGTCGATCATGACGATCACCGTGAGGTAGGCGCGCTGGTCGCCGATGACCACCGCGTCGGTGATGTAGGGGCTGAATTTCAGCTCGTTTTCCAGCTCGCTGGGCGTGATGTTCTTGCCGCCGGCGGTGATGATGATGTCCTTCATGCGGTCGGTGATGCGGAAGTACCCCTCGCCATCCACCGTGCCCACGTCGCCCGTGCGCAGCCAGCCGTCGGCGGTGAAGGTCTCGGCGGTCTTGTCCGGCAGGTTCAGGTAGCCCTTGAAGACGTTGGGGCCCTTGACCTGGATCTCGCCCGTATCGGGGTCGATGCGCACCTGGTTGAAGCCGGCGGCCGGCCCGATGGAGCCCGGCCGGATGCGCGTGGCCAGCATGCCGGTGGAGGCGCCGCAGGTCTCGGTCATGCCCCAGACCTCCAGCATGGGCACGCCCAGGGCCAGGTACCACTTGATGAGCTCGGGCGAGATCGGCGCCGCGCCCGTGACCAGGAAGCGCGCGCGGTGGATGCCGATCATCTTGCGCACGTTGTCCAGCACCAGCCAGCGCGCCAGGCGAAACTGGGCCCGCAGGCCCGCGGGCACGTCCTGGCCGGCGAGCACGCGCTCGGCGATCCTCGTGCCCACGCCGATGGCCCAGGCGTAGGCGGCCTGCTGCACCCGGGACGATTCCTTGAGCGCGATCATCACGCCGGAGTAGAACTTCTCCCACACGCGCGGCACGGCGGTGAAGACCGTGGGCGCGATCTCGCGCACGTTCTCGGGCACGGTGTCGGGGTTCTCGACGAAGTTGAGCTTGCAGCCGGTGTAGAGCGAGAAATACTCGCCGCCCATGCGCTCGGCGATGTGGCACAGCGGCAGGAAGCACATGGCCTCGTCCTGCTCGGTGCGCGCGATCAGCGTGTTGAAGCCGCGTGCGGTGTAGGCCAGCGCCCCGTGGCCGTGCATGGCCCCCTTGGGTTTCCCGGTGGTGCCCGAGGTATAGACCAGGATGGCCGTGTCGCCGGGCTGCAGGGCGGCGATGCGCCGCTCCATCTCGCCGGGGTGCGCGGCGTTCCAGTCGCGGCCGAGGGCGCGCAGGTCGGCCAGGCCGAGAATGTCCGGGTCCTGCAGCCCGCGCAGCCCCTCCATGTCGAAGACGACGATCTTTTGCAGCAGCGGCAGGCTGGCGCGCACTTCGAGAGCCTTGTCCAGCTGCTCGTCGTCCTCGACGAAGAGCACGCGCGTGGCCGAGTCCTCGCACAGGTAATGCACCTGCGGCGCGGCGTCGGTCGGGTAGATGCCGTTGGCGATGCCGCCGCAGGACAGCACGGCCAGGTCGGCCAGCACCCATTCCACGTTGGTGTTGGACAGGATGGAGGCGCACTCGCCCGGCGCCAGGCCCAGCGCCATCAGGCCGCCTGCGATCTCGCGCACGGCCTCGCCCACCTGCGTCCAGGTCCAGCTTTTCCAGATGCCCAGCTCCTTCTCGCGCAGCCACACGCGCGGGCCGCGCTGCCCGATCGCGTTCCAGAACATCGCCGGGATGCTGTCGCCTTCTAGCACGCGCGCCTCGATGGGTTGAAGGTGGGAGAGGTCCCAAAGATTCGACACGTGCTATCTCCAGGTTTTCTTTTTCTTCCAGCGCCGCTCGCCGCGTACGCTGTCGGCCTTCATCCCCAGGTAGAACTCCTTGATGTCGTCCTTCTCGCGCAGCGCGGCGCAGCGGTCCTCCATGACGATGCGGCCGTTTTCCAGCACGTAGCCGTAGTCGGAGGCGTTCAGCGCCATGTTGGCGTTCTGTTCGACCAGCAGGATGGTGGTGCCGCGCTCGCGGTTGATGCGTACGACGATTTCGAAGATCTCCTTGGTCAGGCGCGGCGACAGGCCCAGGCTGGGCTCGTCGAGAAGGATCAGCTCGGGGGCGGCCATGAGGGCGCGCGAGATCGCCAGCATCTGCTGCTGCCCGCCCGAGAGCAGGCCGGCGTCCTGGCCCTGACGCTCAGCCAGGATGGGAAAGTAGCCATACACCGTCTCGATGTCGCGCGCCACGGCGTCGCGGTCGGTGCGCGTGTAGGCGCCCATCAGCAGGTTGTCGCGTACCGACAGCAGGGGGAACACCTCGCGCCCCTCGGGCACGTGCGACAGGCCGCGGCGCACGATGGCCGCCGGGTCGTGCGCGGTGATGTCCTGGCCCTGGAGCAGCACGCTGCCCTTGCGCGGGTCGATGATGCCGCTGATGGTCTTGAGGATGGTCGTCTTGCCCGCCCCGTTGCTGCCCAGGACGGTGGCGATCTCGCTACGGCGTACCTCCAGGCTGACGCCGCGGATGGCCTTGATGGGGCCGTAGCTGCTCTCGATGTTTTGCAGCCGCAGGATGGGTTCGGCGCCGGACGCGGGCTGGGCGGCGGCGTTCATGTGCGCACCCCCTGCGTCTGCCCGCCCGGGGGGCGGCGCAGGTTGCTCACGTCGTCGATGGTGCCGAGATAGGCCTCGACCACGCCCGGATGCGTCTGCACCTCGTGCGGCGTGCCCATGGCCAGCACCTGGCCCTGGTTCATGGCCAGCACGCGGTCGGATACGCGCGAGACCAGCGACATGTCGTGCTCGACCATGAGCACGGTGATGCCCAGCTCATCGCGGATGTCCTGGATCCAGAAGGCCATGTCGTCGGTCTCCTCCACGTTCAGGCCGGACGAGGGCTCGTCCAGCAGCAGCAGCTGCGGCTCGGTGCACAGCGCGCGCGCCAGCTCCACCACCTTGCGCACGCCGTAGGGCAGGCCCGCGACCAGCGTGTCGCGATAGTGCTGCAGCTCCAGGAAGTCGATGACCTCCTCGGCCTTCTCGCGTGCGCGGACCTCTGCAGCGCGCACGCGCGGGGTGAAGAACATATCGCCCCACAGCCCCGTTTCGCGGCGCGTGTGGCGGCCGATCAGCAGGTTGTGCAGGACGCTGGCGTGCTCGAACAGCTCGATGTTCTGGAAGGTGCGCGCGATCCCCAGGCCGGCGACCTGGTGCGCCGGCTGCTCGGTCAGCGTGAGCGGGCCCTGCGCGCCGGCGTAGAGGATGCTGCCGCTGGTGGGCGCGTAGATGCGGCTGATCAGGTTGAATACCGTGGTCTTGCCCGCGCCGTTGGGGCCGATCAGCGTGAACACCTCGCCCCGGCGCACATCGAAGCTCACATCGTTCACCGCCAGCAGCCCGCCGAAGCGCACGCTCAGATGGCGTGCGCTCAGCAGCGCGTCGGCGGACAGGGAAGGGGTGGCTGGGTTCATTTCAGGCGATCGGATTTCTGGAAGCTCTTCTGGCGCTTGAACATGCCCTTGCGATAGAAGGGAAACAGCTGCAGCCAGGTGCGCACCTTGAGCCAGCGGCCGTACAGGCCCAGGGGCTCGAACAGCACGAAGGCGATCAGCACCGCGCCATAGACGACGGCCTGCAGGCCCGGTGCCTGGCCGATGGCCTCGGGCAGCAGGTCCTTGCCCAGGGAAATCAGCTGCGGCATCAGGATGAGGAACAGCGCGCCCAGGAAGGCCCCGTGCACCGAGCCCAGGCCGCCGATGACGATCATCAGCAGCAGGTCGATGGACTGCAGGATGCTGAACTGGTCGGGCGAGAGGAACTGCATCTTGTGCGCGTACAGGGCGCCTGCGATGCCCGCGAACGCGGCCGACAGCGCGAACGACAGCGTCTTGTAGTGCGCCAGGTGGATGCCCATGCTCTGCGCCGAGATCTCGGAGTCGCGGATGGCGACGAAGGCTCGGCCCGTGGGCGAGCGCAGCAGGTTCAAAATCGCCAGCGTGCAGGCCATCGCCAGGCCCAGGCACAGGTAGTAGAACGCCTCGGTGGTCTCCAGCGTATGGCCGAACAGCTGCGGCGGCAGGACCGATTTGCCGGCATTGCCGCCGGTGACGCTCTCCCAGCGCGCGAACACCTCCTCGACGATGAAGCCGAAGGCCAGCGTGGCGATGCCGAGATAGATGCCCTTGACGCGCAGCGCCGGCAGCCCCACCACCACGCCCACGGCGGCAGACAGCAGCGCCCCGCAGGCCAGCGACAGGAAGAATGGCCAGCCCATGCCCGTGAGCACCGCCTGCGTATAGGCGCCCACCCCGAGAAAGGCCGCATGCCCGAGCGAGAACTGCCCGGTGTAGCCCGCCAGCAGCATCAGCCCCAGGCCGGCGATGGCGTAGATCAGCACGAAGGTCAGCTGCGCCAGCCAGTACTCGGGCGCGGCCCAGGGGGCGACCACGAGCGCCAGGCACAGCAGGCTGTACCAGAAGGTGTGGCCCCCGTGCTTGGCGAGGCGGATGTCCTGCGCGTAGGAAGTCTTGAATAGGAAACGCATGGATCAGACTTTCTTGCGCAGTTTTTCGCCGAACAGGCCGTTGGGTTTGACCATGAGCATGAGCAGCACCACGACGTAAGCGGCGATGTCCTTGAAGCCCTCGGGCAGGTAGAAGCCCGACAGCGACTCGATCACGCCGATGACCACGCCGCCGACGATGGCGCCGGGCAGGCTGCCGAAGCCCCCCACCACGGCGGCGGGAAAGGCCTTGAGCCCGATGAAGCCCATGTTGGCGTGCACGAAGGTGATGGGCGCCAGCAGCAGGCCGGCGATGGCGGCCACCGCCGCCGCCAGGCCCCAGGCCAGGCCATTGAGGCGCTGCACCGGGATGCCCATGTAGTAGGCCGCCAGCTGGTTCTGTGAGGACGCCTGCATGGCCACGCCCAGGCGGGTGTAGCGAAACATCGCGTACAGGAGTGCGCACAGCACGGCGGTGGCGCCGATCACCGCCACCTGCTCGGCCGCCAGCACCAGGCTGCCCAGCTGCAGCGGCTGGTCCTTGTAGGGCACGGGCAGAACGTGGGTCTCGGTGCCGAAGCCCGGCACCATGGTCACGAGGCCGCGCAGCACGTAGCCGATGCCGATGGTCAGCATGACGATGGAGAAGGCCGGCTGCCCAAGGATGGGGCGGATGACCACGCGCTCGAGCAGCACGCCGAAGACGGCCATGGCCAGGATGCTGGCCAGCACGGCGATCCAGAAGGGCATGCCCATCACCTGCATCAGCACCAGCCCGCAGAAGGCGCCCAGCATCATCAGCTCGCCCTGCGCGAAACTCACGGTCTCGGTGGCCTTGTAGATGAGCACGAAGCCCAGCGCGATCAGCCCGTAGATGCACCCCTGCGCGACACCGCTGACCAGCAATTGGACGAATTGCACCAGGCACCCCCATGTATTTTTACAAAGCAGGTGCTTTGCATAATTAATGGTGCATGCTGGGCCTGCACGGCGTAGCTGGGACTTACCCTGTAGCCGCCGCACCCTGCCTATAGTGGTGCCGCAAACCCCGCATGACAGCGCTGCGGGGCGCATCCGTCAACCCATGAAAACCCAAGGAGCAATGGCATGAGCTACCCCGATACCCGCCTTTTCATCGACGGCCAGTGGCAGGACGCCCGGGACGGGCGCACCCTGGCGGTGCACAACCCGGCCACGGGCCGCGAGATCGGGCGCGTGGCCCATGCGTCCACGGACGACCTGGACCGGGCGCTGACGTCGGCGCAACAAGGCTTCGAGACCTGGCGCGATACCAGCGCCCACGAGCGCGCAGCGACCATGCGCCGCGCTGCCGCGCTGATGCGCGAGCGCGCCGACGCCATCGCCACCATCCTGACCCGGGAGCAGGGCAAGCCGCGCCTGGAAGCGCGCGGCGAGGCGCTGGCCGCCGCCGACATCATCGAGTGGTTCGCTGACGAGGGCCTGCGCGTCTATGGCCGCATCGTGCCCGCGCGCAACCCGGCCGTGCGGCAGCTGGTGGTCAAGGACCCGGTGGGCGTGGTCGCGGCCTTCACCCCCTGGAACTTCCCCATCAACCAGGTGGTGCGCAAGCTGGGCGCGGCACTGGCCGCGGGCTGCGCGGTCATCGTCAAGGCGCCCGAGGAGACCCCGGCCAGCCCGGCCGAGCTGGTGCGGGCCTTTGCCGACGCGGGCATTCCGGCCGGCGTGATCAACCTGGTCTATGGCGATCCGGCCGAGATCTCGGGCTACCTGATCCCGCACCCGGTCGTGAAGAAGGTCACCTTCACCGGCTCCACGGCGGTGGGCAAGCAGCTGGCCGCCCTGGCCGGCCAGCACATGAAGCGCGTGACCATGGAGCTGGGCGGCCATGCGCCGGTCATCGTCTGCGAGGATGCGGACGTGCGGCTGGCCGTCAAGTGCACGGCCGGCGCCAAGTTCCGCAACGCCGGTCAGGTCTGCATCGCGCCCACGCGCTTTTTGGTGCACGAGAGCGTGCGCGCCGAGTTCGTCGCCGCGCTCACGCGCCATGCCGAGGGCCTGAAGGTGGGTGACGGCCTGCAGGAGGACACGCGCATGGGCCCGCTGGCCAATGCGCGGCGCGTGGCGGCCATGCGCGACTTCCTGGGCGATGCGCGCGCGCAGGGAGCGAGCGTGCGCACGGGGGGCGAGGCCATTGCCGGCGACGGCAACTTCTTCATGCCCACCGTGCTCGACGACGTGCCCCTGTCGGCGCGCGTGTTCAACGAGGAGCCCTTCGGGCCGGTGGCGGCGGTGCGCGGCTTCACCGACCTGCAGGACGCCATCGCCGAGGCCAACCGCCTGCCCTACGGCCTGGCGGCCTATGCCTTCACCGCGTCGCTGAAGAACACCCACCTGCTTGCGCAGCGGGTCGAGGTCGGCATGCTCTGGGTCAACCAGCCGGCCACGCCCTCGGCCGAGCTGCCCTTTGGCGGCCTCAAGGACTCGGGCTATGGCTCCGAGGGTGGCCCCGAGGCGCTGGAGGCCTGCCTGAACACGCGTGCGATCTCGATCACGGCGGTGTGAGGCGGGAGCCTGCGTCCTCTGCCTGCGCGGGCACGCGGCTCATGTCTTGACTCCCTCTCCCGCCCTGCGGGAGAGGGCGCAATGGCGGGTTCAGCCGCCGCGCTCGACCGGCCGTGCCGGGTCGCTGCACCACTCGCTCCAGCTGCCGGCAAAAAGGGCGGCGGGCGGGTAGCCGGCGATCTCCATGGCCAGCAGGTTGGGGATGGCGCTCACGCCGCTGCCGCACTGGTGCACTACCCCGGCCGGGTCGCGCCCGGCCAGCAGCCCGTCCCACTCGGCGCGCAGCTGCGCGGCCGGCTTGAAGCGGCCGTCGGGCCCCAGGTTCTCGGTGAAGGGCCGGTTGAGCGCGCCGGGAATGTGCCCGGCCACCGGGTCGAGCGGCTCGACCTCGCCGCGGTAGCGTGCGCCGGCCCGGGCATCGACCACGGTCTGCCCGCCGTGCGCCAGACGCTGGTGCACCTCATCGGCACCCACCAGGCGGCGCAGCGGCTCGCCGATCTCGAAATTGGTCTGGAAATGCGCCGGCTCCTCGCCGCTGGCGACCGCGCCGCCCGCGGCCTTCCAGGCTTGCAGGCCGCCATCGAGCACAGCCACGGCGTCGTGGCCCATCCACTTGAGCATCCACCAAAGGCGGCCGCAGTAGGTGGAGCCGTTCCTGTCATAGACCACGGCCTGCATGTCGTTGGCAAATCCCACGGCCGACAGCCACATGGCGAAGCGCTCGCGGTTGGGCAGTGGGTGACGCCCGCCCGAGCAGGGCGCGTCGGCGGCGCCCGCCACCAGCACGCCGCTGGGGCCGGGCGCGCCGTGGCGGGCGCTCAGGTTCAGGTCCAGGTCGGCATGGACGGCGCCAGGGATGTGTTCTTCAAGGTACATCGCCGCGCCGTGCGAGGGCGTGGCCAGGTCGAAGCTGCAGTCGAACACCATCAGGCGCTGGTGCTCGCGCTGGAGCTGCAGCAATTCGGCGGGGGAGATGAGCAGGGTGTGGGCCATGGTGCGTGCGCGGGGAGGACTCTGATGCGCCATTGTGGCGCCGGCCGGTGGCCGCGCGTGTCCGCGGATGCCGCATCCGCCCACACGCGCGGCGTGCAGGGCCGACCGCCATGCTCAGCCGCTGGAGGGCAGGGCGGGCGTGCGCGCGCGCAGCACCGTGGCGGTGATGCCGCTGGCGACGATCAGCGCCATGCCGGCCCAGGCGATCAGCGGCAGCTCGTCGTCGAAGACCCACACCCCGAGCAGGCTGGCGAAGATGATGCCCGAATACTGCAGGTTGGCCACCACCAGCGTGGCGCGCGGTGTGGCGGCGCGCGCGTAGGCCAGCGTCATGCACAGCTGCCCGCCGGCGGCGAACAGGCCCAGCGGCAGCAGCCACAGGGCCGGCCAGCCCGGCCAGGGCGAGGCGCCGAAGACCAGCGTGGCCGCGCCGCCCGCCACGGCCGAACCGAGCGCGAAATAAAACACCGTGCGTGCCTCCGGCTCGCCCAGCCGGGACAGGGCCGAGACCTGCATGTAGGCCAGCGCAGCGCAAAAGCCCGACAGCAGCCCGACCGTGCCGGCAAAGCCCTGCAGCCCCTGCGTGCTCGGGCGCAGCATCAGCGCCACGCCAGCAAAGCCGGCCAGCACCGCCAGCACCAGCGGCACGTGCAGCGGCGGGCGCGGCTCGCGTGCGCTCGGGCGCCAAGCCAGCAGTGCGCCTCCGGTCAGGAAGGCGGCGATCCAGATGCTGCTCATGTAGTTGAGCGTGACGGCGCTGGGCAGCGGCAGGTGGGCGATGGCGTAGAACCACGCGCCCAGCGAGACCACGCCCACCAGGCTGCGCCAGGCATGCATGCCGGGGTAGCGCGTGCCCAGGGCCACGCCCTGGCGGCGCGCCAGCAGGGCCAGCAGCCCCATGCCCAGCAGACCGCGGTAGAACACCAGCTCGGCCGGCGAGAACCAGGCCGAGGCGATCTTCACGCAGACGCCCATGCTGGCGAACAGGAATGCGGCCAGGACCATCCACAGGGCTTGCATGGGTGAAGAATTGCAGTTTGGAATGAAAATAGCTGCAAACCCTTGCTGGACAAGGGAGTGCAGCTATTGTTTCGTGAGCACGTGCCCGGCGCCGGCGTTCAGCCCTGCTGCGGCGCGGCCTGGCCCATCCGGGCGCGGTACCACTCGTGGAAGTGCTGCATGCCGTCCTCCATCGGGCTCTGGTAGGGGCCGACCTCGTTGTCGCCGCGCTCCATGAGGGCGCGGCGGCCGGCGTCCATGCGCTCGGCGATCTCGTCGTCCTCGATGGCCGTCTCCATGTAGGCCGCGCGCTGGGCCTCGACGAACTCGCGCTCGAAGGCGACGATCTCCTCGGGGTAGTAGAACTCGACCATGTTCAGCGTCTTGTCCACGCCGATGGGGTGCAGCGTCGAGACGGTGAGCACATGCGGGTACCACTCGACCATGATGTGCGGGTAGTAGGTCAGCCAGATGGCGCCGCGCTGCGGCAGCTGCCCGCCCTGGTAGCGCAGCAGCACGTCGTGCCACTGCCTGTAGACATCGGAGCCCGGCTTGGCAAACGTCGGCGCCACGCCCACGGTCTGCACGGAGAACTCGCGCCCAAACTCCCACGTGAGGTCGTCGCAGGTCACGAAGTTGCCCAGGCCCGGGTGAAAGGGGCCGACGTGGTAGTCCTCGAGGTACACCTCGATGAAGGTCTTCCAGTTGTAATTGCACTCGTGCAGCTCGACGTGGTCAAGCACATAACCGTCGAACGACAGGTCATGCGCCGGGCCCATGCCGGCCAGGTCCGCGGCGATGTCGCGGCCGTTGTCCTCGAAGAGGAGGCCGTTCCACTCGCGCAGGCCGTAATTGTTGAGGTTCAGGCAAGGGTCGTGCGAGAAGTGCGGTGCGCCCAGCAGCTCGCCGGCGGGCGAGTACGTCCAGCGGTGGATGGGGCAGACGATGTTGCCGCCCGCGTGCCCCTTGCCCTGGGCACGCAGGTTGCCCCGGCCGCGCAGCATGATGGCCTGGCGGTGTCGGCAGACATTGGAGATGAGCTCCAGCCCGCCCTGGGCGTTGCGCACCAGCGCGCGGCCTTCGCCCTCCTGCGGCAGGGCGAAATAGTCCCCCGGCTCGGGCGCGGCGAGCTGGTGGCCCACGTAGCGCGGCCCCTGGCGAAAAAGGGTGTCCAGCTCGCGCTGCAGCAGCGCCTGGTCGAAATAGCTGGTGACGGGAAGTTGGCTCGTGGCCTGCTGCAGTCGAAGACTTAAATCAGACATGGGCGACCTGACCTAAAGACTCCCCACAGGGAGGGACGCGCGTGGGCGCGGGAGAAAACAGGAAACCGGCCGGGAGCGTTACCCCACAAGCCGGTTTCGTTGAAGGAATGGGATTATAGAAGGTGGGGTTATTTCCTCTGCGGGGATATGTGTATTGGGGTGTCGGCCGCCTCGGGCGACCCTGACGGGTACCGCCTAAAATGCCCCGCTTGTTCCCTGACCCGCGCGTTCGGCGCCGCCACCACCGTCATGCCCAAGGCTTCCGCCGCATCCTCCGCACCCTCCGCACCTCCAGAACCCGCCAGCTACGAAGCGGCCCTGCAGGAGCTCGAGCAGCTCGTCGCCCGCATCGAGTCGGGCCAGCTGCCACTCGAGCAGATGCTGGCCGGCTACCAGCGCGGCGCGTGGCTGCTGGAGTTCTGCCGTGCGCGCCTGGAGGCGGTGCAGGAGCAGATCCAGGTGCTGGACGAAGGCGTGCTGCAGCCATGGAACGAGCAGTGACCGCGGTCGTGGCCACACCCTTCGCGCTGGCGCCCTGGATGGCGGCGCAGCTCGCGCGCGTGGAGGCGGCGCTGGAGCAGGCCTTCTGCACCGAGGGTCCGGCCGGGCTGGGCGAGGCCATGCGCTACGCCGTGCAGGGAGGGGGCAAGCGTCTGCGCCCGCTGCTGGTGCTGGCCGCCTGCGAGGCGGTAGGCGGGCAGCCCGAGGCGGCGCTGCGCGCGGCCTGCGCCGTCGAGCTGATCCACGCCTACTCGCTGGTGCACGATGACATGCCCTGCATGGACAACGACGTGCTGCGCCGTGGCAAGCCCACGGTGCACGTGCAGTTCGGCCAGGCCCAGGCGTTGCTGGCAGGCGATGCGCTGCAGGCGCTGGCCTTCGAACTGCTCACGCCCGAGGCGGGCGTGGCGCCCGCCGTACAGGCCCGCCTGTGCCGGCTGCTGGCGCGCGCCGCCGGGGCCGAAGGCATGGCCGGCGGCCAGGCCATCGACTTGGCCCACGTGGGCCGGGCCATGGACGAGCAGGCGCTGCGCCGCATGCACGCGCTCAAGACGGGGGCACTCTTGCAGGCCAGTGTCGAGATGGGCGCCGCCTGCGGTGCCCCGCCGGCTGCGGCCTGGGCCGCGCTGGCGCGCTACGGCGCGGCCATTGGCCTGGCCTTCCAGGTGGTGGACGACGTGCTGGACGTGACGCAGGACTCGGCCACGCTCGGCAAGACCGCAGGCAAGGACGCGGCAGCAGCCAAGCCCACCTACGTCTCGCTCATGGGCCTGGAGCCGGCGCGCGCCTACGCCGCCCGGCTGCTGGACGAAGCGCAGGCGCAGCTGGCCGCTAGCGGCCTGGCCGACACGCGCGCGCTCGCGGCGCTGGCCGACATGGTCGTCCACCGCTCGCACTGACAATCCGGGCGAAACAGGGCCCAAGCCCTTGCAACGCAAGGGTAAACAGCTATGGAAATCGGAGCTTATGTCCACCACGCACCACCCGCTGCTCGAACGCATCAACGCCCCCGCCGACCTGCGCCGGCTGACCCGTGCCGAGCTGAAGCAGCTGGCCGCTGAGCTGCGCGCCTTCGTGCTGGAGAGCGTGTCCAAAACCGGCGGCCACCTGTCGTCCAACCTGGGCACCGTGGAGCTGACCATCGCCCTGCATGCCGTCTTCAGCACCCCCGAGGACCGGCTGGTCTGGGACGTGGGGCACCAGACCTATCCGCACAAAATCCTCACGGGCCGGCGCGAGCGCATGGACAGCCTGCGCCAGCTCGGCGGCCTGTCGGGCTTTCCGCAGCGCAGCGAGAGCGAGTACGACACCTTCGGCACGGCGCATTCGTCCACCAGCATCTCGGCAGCACTCGGCATGGCGCTGGCCGCGCGCCAGCAGGGCGTGGAGCGCCACTGCGTGGCCATCATCGGCGACGGGGCCATGACCGCTGGCATGGCGTTCGAGGCGCTGAACAACGCCGGCGTGGCCGACGCCAACCTGCTGGTCGTGCTCAACGACAACGACATGAGCATCAGCCCGCCGGTGGGTGCGCTCAACCGCTACCTCGCCCAGCTCATGAGCGGCACCATCTACAGCCGGGCGCGCGACATGGGCAAGAACGTGCTGAAGAACGTGCCGCCGCTGCTCGAACTCGCCAAGCGCCTGGAGCAGCAGGCCAAGGGCATGGTGGTGCCGGCCACCATGTTCGAGCAGTTCGGCTTCAACTACATCGGCCCCATCGACGGGCACGACCTCGATTCGCTCATCCCGACGCTGGAGAACATCCGCGAGCTGCAGGGCCCGCAGTTCCTGCACGTGGTGACGAAAAAGGGCCAGGGCTACAAGCTGGCCGAGGCCGACCCCGTGGCCTACCACGGCCCGGGCAAGTTCGACCCGAAGATCGGCCTGGTCAAGCCGGCCACGCCTCCGAAGCAAACCTTCACCCAGGTCTTCGGCCAGTGGCTGTGCGACATGGCCGAGAAGGACAGGCGCCTGGTCGGCATCACCCCCGCCATGCGCGAAGGCTCGGGCATGGTCGAGTTCCACCGGCGCTTTCCCGACCGTTACCACGACGTGGGCATCGCCGAGCAGCACGCCGTGACGTTTGCCGCCGGCATGGCCTGCGAGGGGGTCAAGCCCGTGGTGGCCATCTATTCGACCTTCCTGCAGCGGGCCTACGACCAGCTGATCCACGACGTGGCACTGCAGAACCTGCCCGTAGTGTTCGCGCTGGACCGCGCCGGCCTGGTGGGCGCCGATGGCGCCACGCACGCCGGCGCCTACGACATCCCCTTCATCCGCTGCATCCCCAACATGGCGCTGGCCTGCCCGGCCGACGAACGCGAATGCCGCCAGCTGCTGACCACCGCCTATGAACAGGACCACCCGGTGGCCGTGCGCTACCCGCGCGGCAGCGGCGCGGGCGTGGCGCCTCTGGCCGGGCTGGAGGGCCTGCCCTACGGCCGGGGCGAGGTGCGCCGCGAGGGCCGGCGCATCGCTATCCTGGCGTTTGGCACGCTGCTGTACCCGGCGCTGGAGGCGGCCCGGCAGCTCGATGCCACGGTGGTCAACATGCGCTGGGCCAAGCCGCTGGACACCGAACTGCTGCTGCGCATCGCGCGCACCCACGAGGCGCTGGTGACGGTGGAGGAGGGGGCCATCCTGGGCGGCGCGGGCAGCGCCGTCTGCGAGGCCCTGAACGCCGCCGGCCTGGTGCTGCCGGTGCTGCAGCTGGGCCTGCCCGACGTGTTCATCGAGCATGGGGACCCGGCGCGGTTGCTGTCCCTGCAGGGGCTGGATGCGGCGGGCATCGCGCGCTCCATCACGCAGCGCTTTGGCAGCGCCGCCGCGCAACCCGGGCGCGCAGCCGCCTGACCGCGGGGCGCCGGGCGCACGCGCGGGGCGCCGGGCAGTGTGTTTTCGAGGGGAAACCCGTAACGAACGGAAGCCTTGCGGTTTTTACAATTTGCCCTCGTGCAGCGCGCGGAAGGCGGATGGCCGGATCCCACGCGTTGCCGTTTTTTGTGTTCACCCAACTGGAGAGACAAGTCCATGGATCGTCGTTCAATCATCAAGCAGGCAGGCCTGGCGGGCGTGCTGGCCGCAGGCGTGGCCCCGGCCGTGCATGCCCAGCAGACAGTGCGCTGGCGCATGGCTGCAAGCTTCCCCAAGTCCCTGGACACCATCTTCGGCAGCGGCGTGAAGTTCGCGGAAACCGTCAAGGAACTGTCGGGCGGCAAGTTCGAAGTGACCGTGCACGCCGCCGGCGAGCTGATGCCCGCCTTCGGCGTGGTCGACGCGCTGGAGAAGGACACCATCGAGATGG
>NZ_DAMCAM010000039.1:0-29465 GCF_032059615.1 Melaminivora sp.
CTGGTGGCCGGTGCTGCTGGCCGCGCCGTAGTCGCCGGTGCTGCTGGCCGCGCCGCGGTTGCCGGTGCTGCTGGCCGCGCCCTGGTAGCCGGTGCTGCTGGCCGCGCCCTGGTAGCCGGTGGCGTGTGCAGGAGAGTCTTCATCGATCGGCTCGCACCGACTGGTCACGTACTCGACGGCAGCCTTCACCAGGCCGGGGATTCCGATCTCGGCCTTGATCGTGATCTTCGAGCTGGCGACTTTGGTGTCTTCGTCGTGCCGGCTCAGGACGCCTGATTGCTCCACGATGGCGAAGCGGCTTCCCGCGGGGGCGTAGTAGTCGAAGACGTTGAGCGGGTGCTCGCAAGCGTGAAAGCCATGGCTGCACGCCTTCGCACCAGCTTCGTTCTCGTAGGTGCTGCCGATGGCGTACTGAAAGCCGCGGCACTGCAGGTTCGCATCGAAGCCCTTATAGGTGGTGATGGCTTCGCTGGCCGGTGCCGCCTTGCGCGGCTTGGACTGCTTGCGGGAGGGTTGCACTGTTCACTCCATCGTTGGCCCACGGGGTGTGGGGATGGAGTGAACTGTAGCAATTGCTATTGCTGCCGTCAAGTAGCAAAAGCTACTCATATTCGCTTTTTTCTCTACACTCCCTCTCACGCCCCTTGGGCGTAGGAGTCAGAGATGGGAGTGACAGGCGAAAAAAAGCGGGTGCTTTTGACGGAAGTCGGCGCGGTTGTGCTGGTGCCGGCGGCGCATGGGGTTGACGCCTATGTGCTGGCGCCGGTGTTTGACCAAGAGACAGCGGGCACCGGCAATGCGGCGACCTCTGCAACCTGGCGCTGGATCGCAGAAGTGGCGCTGAACGCGCAATTACATGGCGCTTGCGAGGAGACGAGCGCGAGCGATCCGATGGCTGCGCTGGCGGCGGAGCACGTGGCGCAGTTTGCTCACGCCATGACGGGCCTGGTTAATCCGCTTTGGCCCGCCGATGGAATCATTAATCAGCCCAAACCGGCTCCTGGCCTGCAAATCGTTCCAATACGCGGCGTAGGGCGTTGGATTTTCCAGCCCGACGTAACTGAAAGTGGTGCACGGCCCACATGCCATGAATGGCAGACCGAAGCGTCGAATAGTCCCTGATGAATTTCTCGGTGTCGCGCACCGTTTCATGCATCTTTCGCGCTCGCGCCAGTGTGCTTTTCAACTCCGACGGCGGCCCACGCCCCGCTCCTGCTACCTCTGCCGGCCAGTTTTCCGCGGTGTACGTGATGTCGCTTACTCGCCTGCTCATGTCGCCAAACAACACGGCCAAGCCGTGGATGCGCGCTGCCTCCACAACATCAACCTTGGCCGAGCTGCGTTCATCGGCGCGTTTGAGTTCGCGCAAAACCCGGCCGTCCATCTTCGCAACAGCTTTCAGGTTGTCCCAGAATGCTGTGTGGCGTTGGAGCGAGCCGCGCAAATTGAGCAGGTACTCCAGCGCCTCGCGACACGGCTCCACCAATGTTCCAGCGTGTGCGGCCAGTAGGTGAGCCTCGGCAATCGCCGCGGCCACAGCGGCGCGCTGGTCGGCTTGGCGCTTGCGTTCCACGTAGCTAGTCTGAAACTCTTTAAAGTCCAGTCCAAGATCGCGGGCGCCACATTGCCAACCCATGATGGTTTCTCGCCCGTCCTTGAGTTTGAGCAAGAACCCCTTGTAGTGCAGGCGGTTGCAGCCATTGACCCCGCATCGGACAACGCCCTGCTTAGAGCCGCTGACACGAGGCAAGTCGTACCCAGACAAAATCCCCTGCAAGTCGTCCAGCGTCATGCGCAACTCGGGGACAAAAGCGGAGCGCGCCAGCCAATCTGCTTCGCTCTGGATGCTGACAAGTTCCATTACCGCAGGCCCTGCCTTTCAGTCTTTCTCCTCTCCCACGGCGCCACCGGCTCCCGGTCGGCCCACAGCCCCGGACGCCGCTCCCGTGCATCCGCCTCGATCCCTGCCAGGTGCTGCCGGCTGCGCTCTCCGAGAGGCTGACGCTTCTCGGGCGCATCGATGCCGGCCAGGCGGACGTTGACTTGCTGGTACGGGTGCGCTGCGTCTTGTGTCGGGCAGCGGGCCGTCAGGGTGTCGCCGTCGCTGATGCCGACAACGAGGCAGATCAGGGTGGTGGAGATCACAGCTTTCTTCCATTCCAGACCCAGACCACGCGCCCCACGACACGGATTTGCCTGTCGCCGTCGAGCGTCTGCACGGTCTTGACGGTTGGGTTGTCGCTGGTCACGTCGTGGCCACCGTTGAACCGCTCGGTCACGCGCTTGATGAACAGCCGGCGCTCCGTGGCCAGTACATAGACGCCATCAGCACCTGAAGGGTCGCACCGGCCTGTGTCCACCAGCAGGATGTCGCCGTCCTCGAACGTCGGGTGCATCGAGTCGCCGTAGGCGTGGATGAAGCGCAGTGCCTCGGGCTTCGTGGGGCGGATGCGTTTGGCCAACCAGTCGGGCGAAAGGGCGATCGCGCCCACCACCACGTCATCGTGCTCTTCGTCGGAGCCTGGGCCCATGCTGCCGGCGTTGGCCAGCAGCGGAACGCGCACCGCAGGAGCTCCAGGCGCGGGGGTGGGGCTGAGCGCAGGCACCCTCGTACCTGCCTGCGCCTCTGACGGCGGGTCAAACCATCCGGAGTACCCCTGCAGGCCCTCGGCAACCTCGATGGTCTTCTCGGTAATCGGGCGCTCCCCGCGAAGCATCTGGCCGACAAAGGCGCCGTCCTTGTAGCCCAGCCGCCGGCCAAGCGGCGCATTGCCGCCTTCGGCCTTTGCCATATCCGCAAGGCGCCTGATCCGCCAATCCTGCACTTCGCTCGCTTTCATGCCGGCACAGTAGCAGGCGCTACAAGAGCATTGGCTACTTTATATTCGGTAGCAAATGCTATAGATTGGCGGTCATGAAACTCTCCGAATACCTCGCAAGCCCCGGCGCATTGAGCGTTTCGGAGCTGCGCGCTCGCATCGGCGCTCGCAGCGATGCGCAAGTTCGCCAGTGGCAACACGGCTACGCCAACCGCTTGCCCGGCCCTGTGTATTGCCTGGCTATTGAGCGCGCCACCGGTGGCGCTGTCACTCGGCGCGACCTGCGCCCTGATGACTGTCACCTCATTTGGCCCGACTTGGGCCGCCCCGCTCCCAAGGAGGCCGCTCATGGCTGAAGCAACTTCCTCGCAGACGTGCGCCTGGGTGCAGCCTGTTGCGCTGCGGGAGCCGATCAGGGTTCCTTGCGCAGCCCATCCAGCATGTGACTGCAAATCTCCTTCGTCCTCTGAAGGATCGCCATCTCCACTTCCTGAATCGTCCGACTGCCAGCGCCCTGCGCAATCTTCGGCAGGGGTATCTCCATGACGATTTTCTCGCCGCTGGACAGCGTGTATTCGAGCCGTGACAGCAGGTTGTCGTTGGCTCCGTTCTCCAGTGTCAATCGTGATTGCGTGTTCATGTCCGCCCTCCTTGGCGATGCTGGTGTAGGAGCTCGCATCGTATGCCGGGGAAGGGCGGGCACCCCATAGCCCCCTCACTTCGCCCACCCCCAGGCCGCGCACCGGATGTGTAGCTCACCCGCCACCCACAGCATGACCAGTCTCGTTTCGACCTCCGCGAACGCGCGCTGCCCGGCCCGGGTGGCGGCGGGCACGAGGCTGACTCGTCGGCTGGCGTGCTCGATGGTGACGCCGGGTGCTTGCGGAGTGGGTTGTTCGTTTTCCATGCCGCGCATCGTCTCGCGCGGCACCCATCCGCGCCATCTCCAAGTTGCCCCGGCGCGGACATCCAGCCTTTAGGAGATCCGGATATGAACCCTCTTGACGCCCTTCGCCTGATGGTCGACGCCTACCCCGGCGGCCGCGATGCGGTGGCGCTGCGCCGCGGCAAGTCGCCTGAGGTGCTGCGCAAGGAGCTGGCTGGCGCCGCCGGCTTCAAGCTCGGTGTGGTCGACGCCTGCGCCATCGCCGCCATGTGCGCGGAGGTGGGCAGCGAGCACGCCGATGCCTACGCCCAGGCCGTTGCCGCGCACTGCGGGGCCCAGGTGGTGGCCCTGCCGCAAAGCGGCGACACCGGGGCCGACCTGGTGCAGCGCGCGTCCGCCATGGTCAAGGAGGCGGCGGACGTCATGGGCAGTGTGGCGGCTGCTCTGGTGGACGGCGCCGTGTCGTCGAACGACGTGCGGGCCATTGAGCGCGAAGCCGCCGAGGTCTCTGCCGCCATTCTCTCGATGCTGCGCGCCATGCGCGCAGCCCACCAGCAGACGCTGCGGGCAGCACCATGATGGCCGAGGCGACCGACCTGCGCGCCTTCAACGGTGCAGCCATCCCCGACGAACTCAAGGCCCTGCCGCGCTGGGCACCCTGGAAGGCCGAATTCAACGCCAAGCGTGGCAAGTTCGACAAGATCCCCCATCGCGCCGACATCCCCGAATACCGCCTGTCCACGGCCAACCCTGACCGCTGGTTCAAGTTCGGCGCCGCGGTAGCGGCCTTCGAGCGCGAGGCGCCGTCGTTCGCTGGCGTGGGTTACGTCATGACCCGGCCCCATGGCATCGTCGGCATCGACCTGGACGACTGCGTGCACGACGGCCAGGTGGCCGACTGGGCGCGCGAGGTCGTAGACACCCTGGCCAGCTACACCGAGGTCAGCCCCAGCGGCAAGGGCCTGCGCATCTTCGCGCGTGGGTCCACTGACGACTGGACCAACCACACCGTGGGCGTGGAGGTCTACGGCGGCGCCGAGCCGCGCTTCCTGACCCTTACAGGCCAGCACCTGTCCGGCACGCCCGTGGCGCTGCGCGACGTGCCCCCACCCGCGCTGGAGGCCTTGCGCGCGCAGTACGGGCGCGACGCCGAGCGCGCCGCGGTACCGGCCATCGAGATGCCCGAGCTGCTGGACGACTTGGTGCTGCCCGACTTGGCCAGCCTGAACCTGCCCTACGCCGCGCGTGACTTCCTGCTGGAGGGCGACACCCGCGGCGACCGCTCGCGCGAGTTGCACGCGGCGGCAGTGGCCCTCTACCAGTGCGGCCTGCCCGACGATGAGGTGCTGAGCCTGCTGGCCGGCAGCCCGCACGCGATGGAAGTGGCGCTGGATCACCGCCGCCAGGACCCTGACCGCGCGCTGCTGTACCTGTGGCGCGAGCACTGCCTGAAGGCCAAGCCCAAGGGCGAGCAGCGCAAGCTGGCCACGGCCGACGACTTCGAGGACGTGAGCGAGCAGGGCGCTACCGCGCACGAGGCCCTGGAGAAGCTGGGCAAGCCGATGCGGTTCCAGGTGCTGAGCGTCCGGGAGCTGCTGCAGCGGCCCCGCGCAACATGGTTGGTTCGCGGCGTGCTGCCCGGCAAAGGCATCGCCATGGTCTACGGGGAATCGGGGTCGGGCAAGAGCTTCTTCGTGCTCGACTTGGTCGCCGCCATCGCCAGGGGCGAGGACTGGCGCGGTCACAGGATCGAACGCCCACACCAAGTGGTCTATGTCTGTGCTGAGGGTGAAGAGGACTTTCGCGATCGCGTGCAGGCCTACTGCGACTTCAACGGGCTGGATGATCTGTCTCTGGGCGTGGTGCCCGATGCGCCCAATCTGCTGCTGCGCGAGGACGTGAAGGATCTGCTTGCGTCCGTGCGCCGGTTCGGTACCCCATCGATCATCGTGATCGACACCTTGGCTCAGACAACGCCGGGGGCCAACGAGAACAGCGGCGAGGACATGGGCAGGGCCTTGGCCCACTGCAAGGCCTTGAACCGCGCCACAGGCTCGCTGGTGCTGCTGGTGCACCACAGTGGCAAGGACAGCACCCGCGGGGCGCGTGGCTGGTCCGGTATCAAGGCTGCGGTCGACGCCGAGATCGAGGTGGAGCGCCTCGGCTCGGGCGACTTCGGCGATCTGCGATCCGCCCGGGTCAGCAAGCTCAAGGGCGGCCGCGACGGGGCGGAGTTCGGATTCCGCCTGAACCTCGTCGCCATCGGGCAGCACGACGATGGCGAGGTGATCAATTCGTGTGTCGTGGGCTACGAGACGCCCAAGCCCAAGGGGCAGCGCAAGGAAGCCCCCAAGGGCGAATGGCAACGGGTCGTCCTGCGAATTGCCGGCACGCTCACGGACCTGGACGATGCGGTGACGTCGAACGACCTGATTGAGGCCGCGGTGAACGAGATGCCGGGCCCGGACCACGGCAAGCGGGACAACCGCCGGCGCGACGCGGCACGGGCCTTGGAGTCGCTGGTCGCTGGCAACCATATCTCTCTGGCGGATGGCCTAGTGAAGGTGCTGGCATGAATCCGCAGAAAAACGCACGCTCCATTTACTCCCATTGCTCCATTGGAGCGCAGCGGAGTAATGGAGAAAGCAAATCTGATCGTGCTCCATCTACTCCAATTGCTCCATCGGAACGCCAATGGCGCACCGATCCATGCTCCATTTGCCCCGCCCCCTACGTAGTAGGGGGTGGCGAATGGAGCAATCGGCGGAGCAGTTGGGGCAAGAGCAACCGACGGCCGCCCAGGTGAGCGGGCAAAGAATTGCTGAAAACTTTTACCGAAATAGCCGACATGCCAAACAAAAAATTCAGGTTCCTGTCGCTGGATGAATTCGAAACGTCGATGACCCCGACAAAAAAGACTCGCCTCGCCAAGGCCATCGGCAGGTGGTATTCGGTAGGTCGCGGCGCGAGCAACCTAGCCCTGGCGATGTCCCAGGTGCCGGAGTCGAAAAACGAAGTTGTTGTCCGCGGCGAAACCTTGGCCCAAGTGCTGTGGCAGGGTGAGCAATGGGCAGTCACCGAATACGGCATCGAGGCCCGCGACGGGACGTACCAGATCGAAGCGAAGCTGCTGAGCGAGCGCAACGGAGACCACACGCTGATGCACCACATGGCTGAAAAGCCCTGGGTGGACATGCGCGATTTCGCGCTGGCGTTCGCCATCGCCTGTGCGGTGTTCGAAGTGCCGTTCGATAAGGGGGTTGCTTGACCCGAGCCCCTATCGACTTCCACCACGTCCCGGCCGAGCATCGAGAGATCGACGCCCGGCTGCACAACTGGGCGCGCTGGTGCAATGGCGGCTGGGGTGCCCCGTCGTCCTCGCCGATGTTCCGCCTGACGCCGCGCCCGCCAGCCGCGCGCGGCGACATCGCCGACCATGGCCCCCAGGTGGACAGCGCCGACGCCTCGCGCATTGCGGTCGCGGTGACGGCGCTGCCGGAGAAGCACCGTAAGGCCATTCAGTGGGCCTACGTCAAGCCGGTGAGCCCAAGCCGGGCCTGCCGCGAGATCGGCGTCTCGATGCTCGACCTGTCGCTGCTGCTGCGCGACTCTCGGCAAATGCTGATCGTGCGCAAGGCTTGACATCTCGCCGGCGGGCTGGGTTAGAATCCCGCTAACGCCTGAGCGACGCGCTGACGCAACAACAGGGGCGACCATCCGCACACGGAGGCTGCCGCGTCAGAAAAGCTCAGGAAATGAGCCCTCCCATTGCGGATGGTTCGTCGTTTCTGGATCAGCACATCTCAAGCCCGCACGGATTGCCCTGCGGGCTTTTTTGTTTCCGCAAACCCTGCAACCCACTGACACGCTGCCTGCACGAGGCCGGCGTGAAGGCCAAGAAGGCCCCAGCGCACCGTGGGCAAACGGACGCCGCTTCCTGCAGCGCCCGGCGCAACCAGCTCGCATCTCCCGAGTTGCTGGCGCTGCAGGAGGCCTACCTTGAGGATCGCCATGGCCTGGAGCAAGGAAAGCCGCCATGCCCGCGGCTACGGCGCCGAGTGGGACAAGCTGCGCGAGCAGATCCTGCAGCGCGACGGCTACCTGTGCCACTGCCCCGAGTGCCAGGGCGGCAAGCTCCGAGCCCTGCCAGCACACGAGGTGGACCACATCAAGCCCAAGGCCTGGTTCCGATCGGGACGAGCCAAGGGCAACCCCGACGATCCCCGTAACCTGCGGGCCGTGAACCGCGACTGCCACAAGAGACTGACCGCGGTGCAGAAGGGCCACAGGCCGGCGGTGCGGATTGGGGTCGATGGCTTCCCTGTCAAGGAGTGAACATGGCTCGGATCAAGATCACAGGCAGCGGCCTGCATGGCGAGATTGCCGTGAACGGCGCGAAGGTGCCTGAAGTGATGTCGGCCGACCTGTGCATGCGTGCAGGCAGCCTCGCCACGCTCTCGCTGGAGATCGCCGCATCCCCCGTTGAAGTGGAAGCGGAAGGAGAGGTCCGGATCACCAGTACAGCCCAACCCGAGCACATCGAGCGCGCTTCTCCAGTACCTGAGCGACAAGTACGCCGATGACGATGCGGGCAGGCGCGCCCAAGTGCATCACCTTGGGGATGAGTTCCCTCGGACGCTGATCGTCCCGCCTGAGCCCGCCTGACGCGAGCCAGGGCCGCCCGCGAGGGGAGGGGCACCCAAAAAGTCTGGAGCCTTCCCGGCTAGGACCGACCTCCGACCACAATTTTCACGCCGTCAGGATAGAAAACCCGATTTTTGAGAGGCCCACCATGCCCGGCCCAGGAAAGAAGCCGGCCGCCCTCAAGGTGATCGCCGGCACCCAACGCAAGGACCGCGAGCCCGATGGCGCGGTCGAATTGCCCACCATCACCGAAGTTCCGCCGCCGCCCGACTGGCTGCCCAACGGCCACGCCATCAAGGAGTGGCAGCGCCTGGCCCCGATCCTGGTGGCCAACAAGCTGCTGACCGAAGGCGGCCTGTCTGCACTGGGTCAGCTGTGCGCCCTGCACGGCAAGGTCGTGCAGCTGTACGCGGCCGGCGAAGCGCCCGTGGCGTCCATGGTTGGCCAACTGCGCAACCTGATCAACGACTTCGGCCTGACGCCGGTAGCGCAGGGGAAGGTGAAGCCCATCGGAGAAGGACCAGCGAAGAATGCCTTCTCGAACAATGGAGGACGCAAGCGCGCCTCGTGATTACGTCGCCATCGCCCGGGCCTATGCCAAGAAGGCGCTGGACAAGAAGCACCGCAAGCGCTTCGGCATATGGATTCGTCTGGCCGCCGAGCGCTTCCTGAAGGACCTGGAGCGCGCCGAGGAGAAAGGGGCGCCGTTCTACTTCGACGAGTGGCATGCGAACGATGTGTGCGACTTCGGGGAGAAGCTCCCGCACGTTGAGGGCAGGTGGGAGACCCCTACCATCGTCTTGCACGAGTCGCACATTTTCTTTCTGGTGCAGCTATTCGGGTTCCGCAACACGGACGGCACGCGGCGCTTCACTACGGCCCTATTCGCCATCGCGCGGAAAAACGCCAAGAGCACGCTGGCGGCGGTGATATCGCTGTACTGCCAAGTGTGCGAGGACGAAGAGGGGCCGCAGATCATCACGGCGGCTACCACCTACAAGCAGGCGGCCATCGTGCTCAACGTCGCGCGCCGCATGGTCGAGAAAACCCCGGACCTACGCGAGGCCTTCAGCATGGAGGTGTTCGCCAAGGCGATAGCCAGCTATGGCAACGGGGGAACCTACCAAGCACTGCACGCCAAAGCCAAGTCTCAGGACGGACTGAATCCCTCGTGCACGGTGCTGGACGAACTGCACGCCCATCCGAACCACGACCTGCTGAACGTGCTCAAGTCGGCGGCCGGCGCACGGAGTAACCCGCTGTTTCTGTACCTAACCACCGAGGGCTATGACACCCCGGGCCCGTGGAGTGAGGAGCGCGAATTCGCCAAAAAGGTGCTGCGCGGCATCGTGGAGGCCGACCACTACCTGGCCATCTACTACGCGGTGGATGAGAAAGACGATGACCTGGGCACCGAGGCGGACGAGGATTTCGACGAGGAGGCATGGCACAAGGCCAACCCCCTTATGGAAGCGAACCCGCTGCTGCTGAAGGAGATCCGCAAGGCCGCGGTGGAGGCAAGGGAAAAGCCAGGCACCTACGCCGAATTCAAGATCAAGCGCCTGAACCGGCCTTCTTCGGTGGCCGGTGGCTGGGTGAACCTGACGAAGTGGCGCGAGTGCCGCGCCGCGGTGGACCTTGAAGCCCTGCGCGGCGTGCCGTGCTGGGGCGGCCTGGACCTGTCGAGCACCAACGACCTGACCTCATTCCGGTTGGTCTGGCGCTTGGATGGCTGGCTCTACACCTACGGCTGGCGCTGGGTGCCGCCGGCGGCCACGCGCCGCCGCGTCGCCCGGGGGCTGGTGCCGTACCAGGCCTGGATTGAGGCGGGGCACCTGATCGAGTCGGGCAGCGAGGTCATCGACTACGCGCCCATCGAGGCCAAGGTGCTGGAGGTGCGCGACACCTTCAACTTGGTCACGGTGGCCTACGACAACTGGAACGCCGTGCAGACGGTGCAGCGCCTCAAAGAGGCCGGCGTGCCAATGGAGCTTTTCCGGCAGGGGCCGCAAAGCTACCACCCGGCGATGCAGGACCTGGAGCTGCATTACATGGCCGGCAAGCTGGCCCACGGCAACGACCCGGTGCTGAACTGGAACGCTTCCAACCTGGTGGCGCGCGAAGACGCGAACCTGAACAAGGCGCCGGACAAGAAGCGCTCCACCGAGAAGATCGACGACATGGCCGCGTTGCTGATGGCGACCGGGGCCAGTCTCACGCACGCAGTCCAGGGAGGCCTTGACGGGTTCCTGCGCAGCGGCATCAAGGCAGGAGCCAAATGACGAAACCAAAGCACAACCGCATCGGGCGCGTGCGCGCTGCGCTGCTGGGCTGGCTTGGCCAAGAGGTCTCCTCGACCGACAGCGACGGCATGGCCACGCTGTTTCCAGGCATGAGCATGGCCGGCGTGGACGTGAACGAGCGCACCATGCTCAGCCTGTCCACAGTGTGGGCGTGCACGCGACTGATATCCGAGACCATCGCCACGCTGCCGCTGTCGATGTACGAGCGCACGCCCACGGGCAAAAAGGTCGCCTCCGGCCACTGGCTGCACGGCGTGATCCACGACCGCCCCAATGCGGACAGCACGGCGTCCGTGTTCTGGGAGGCAGTCGTGGCGGCCATGCTGCTGCGCGGTGCCGCCAGGGCGGAAAAGCTCATGATCGGCACGCGCACCGTGGGGCTGCGATTTCTTGATCCCAACCGGCTGAGCGGCACGCGCATGCTCAACGGCACCACGGAATGGCGCTACATCGAAGACGACGGGCTGCAGCGCAAGATCCCAGCGGATCGCATCTGGCACATCCCCGGCTTCTCGCTTGACGGCAAGAACGGTGTGTCGGTCATCCGCTACGGTGCCCAGGTGTTCGGCAACGCCATCGCCGCGGATGAGGCGGCGGGCAAGACCTTCAAGGCCGGGCTATTGCAGACCCTCTACTACAAAGTCGCCAACTGGCTGACTGAGGATCAGCGCAAGGAGTTCAAGAAGGAGTATGTCGGCTCCATTGAGCGCGGCGAAGTGCCCGTGCTTGAAGGAGGTATCGACGTTGGAGCCGTGGGCGTGAAGCCGGCCGACGCCCAGCTGCTGGAGTCTCGCGGCTTCTCAGTAGAGGAAATCTGCCGCTGGTTCCGCGTGCCGCCCTGGATGGTCGGTCGCACCGAGAAATCCACGAGCTGGGGGTCCGGGATCGAGCAGCAAATGATCGGGTTCCTGACCTTCACGCTGGGGCCGTGGCTGCGCCGGATTGAGCAGTCCATCACCAAGGACCTGCTGACTCCAGCCGAGCGCCTGCGGTTCTACCCGAAGTTCGCTGTTGAAGGGCTGCTGCGCGCGGACAGCGCCGGCCGCGCCGCCTTCTACGGAGTGATGGTCGATAAGGGCATCCTGACTCGCGACGAGATCCGCGAGCTGGAAGACCGAGAACCCATGGGCGGCAACGCCGCCGTGCTCACGGTGCAGTCGGCGATGACCACGTTGGACGCCATCGGCCTGGGCTCAGACGCCCAGCAGGCGAGGGCGGCCATCCGCGCCTTCCTCGGATTTGAAGACGAGCCCTCGAAAGGCTGACCCATGACGAAACGAAACCTGCCGGCGGGCCCTGTTCCGCCGGCCGCCGGCGTGCGCGCGCGTGTCGGCTACGAACTCGCGCCACGCGCTTTGGAGCTGTGGCGCCCGGTGGCCGCGGCCGAGGAAAAGGGCGAGGCCACGATCTCCATCCTGGATGCCGTGGGCTTCGACCCATGGTCCGGGGACGGCGTGACGGCCAAGCGCATCGCAGCCGTGCTGCGCAACATCGGTGAGCGCGATGTCACCGTGCACATCAACAGCCCGGGCGGCGACGTGTTCGAGGGCTTCGCCATCTACAACATGCTGCGCGAGCACCCGGGCCGTGTCACGGTGAAGGTGCTCGGCATCGCGGCGTCCATCGCCTCTGTGATCGCCATGGCCGGCGACGAGATTCAAGTGGCACGCGCCGGCTTCTTCATGGTGCATAACGCCTGGGGCGTGACCGTGGGCAACCGGCATGACATGCGCGCGGCCGCAGAAATGCTCGAACCCATCGACAACACCATCGCCGACATCTACGCGGCACGCAGCGGCATGGCAGCGGCGAAAGCCTCTGAACTCATGGACGCCGAGAGCTGGATTCCCGGCGCCGATGCCATCGAGCGCGGCATGGCCGATGGCCTGCTGTCGGCAGACGCTGTACGCGACGCAGAACCCACTGCAAGCAATGCGGTGCGCCGCCTGGACATGGTGCTGGCCAGCAGCGGCATGCCGCGCAGCGAGCGGCGAAAACTCATCCAAGAAATCAAGGGCACGCCCAGCGCTGCCCTCGACGGCAAGCCTGGCGCTGCCGACCCGGCCCTTGCGGCCAATCTCGTCGACCTGATGGCCTCGCTCACGAGGCTGGAGGCGGCGCCAAGCAATCTCCGTTTTTGAAGGAAACCATCATGGAAATCTCCGCATCCGACCTGCTCAAGCAGGTACAAGCCGCCGTGGACAAGGCATCCGGCGAATTCAGCAAGCGCGCCGAAGAGGCACTGAAGGAGGCCAAGAATTCGGGCGACATGTCCCAGCAGACGAAAACCGCCGTGGACAAGATCGCCAGCGAGTTCAACGCCCTGAACAAGGCCCACGAAGAGCTGAAGGCATCGCTGGGCGAGGTCGAGCAGGTCGTGGCCGCCGCCAACACGCAGGGCCGCGGCGACACGCGCGCCCAGACCGTGGGCGAGATCCTGGCCAAGAGCGACGCGCTGCAGGCTTTCGCGCAAAGCGTGCAAGGCGGGCGTCGTGTCAACATCCCCGTGACCCGTGCCGCGCTGATCTCCACCGGCGTGGCTGAAGGCGTGGTGGAGCCGCAGCGCCTGCCCGGCATCGACGTCGCTCCCCGCCAGCGCCTGTTCATCCGCGACCTGATCGCTCCTGGCCGCACGACCAGCCCGGCCATCTTCTGGGTGCAGCAGACCGGCTTCACCAACAACGCCGCGGTGGTGGCGGAGAACACGAAGAAGCCCGAGTCGGAAATCACCTTCGCCACCAAGATCACGCCGGTGAGCACCATCGCCCACCTGTTCAAGGCGTCCAAGCAGATCCTGGACGACTTCGCGCAGCTGCAAAGCACGGTGGACGCCGAGCTGCGCTTCGGCCTGAAGTACGCCGAGGAGCAGGAAATCCTGTTCGGCGACGGCACCGGTGTGCATCTGCACGGCATCGTGCCCCAGGCGTCGGCCTATACCCCGGCCTTCACCCCTGAGAAGGTCACGCAGATCGACCACCTGCGCCTGGCCATGCTGCAGGCCCAGCTGGCGCGCATCCCCGCCACCGGCCACGTCGTGCACTTCACCGACTGGGCCAAGATCGAAACGCGCAAGGATTCCCTGGGCCGCTACATCATCGGCAACCCGCAGGGCACCACCAGCCCGAGCCTGTGGAACCTGCCGGTGGTGGCCACGGAAATCCCGGCCTTCGTCGGCAAGTTCCTGACGGGCTCCTTCCAGTACGGCGCGCAGCTGTTCGACCGCGAAGACGCCAACGTTGTGATCTCCACCGAGAACAACGACGACTTCGAGAAGAACATGATCACCGTGCGTTGCGAGGAGCGCGTGGCGCTGGCGGTCAAGCGCCCCGAGGCCTTCATCTACGGCACCCTCCCTGCCGATCCCGTCACTCCCTGACGCCCACGGCCGGGCACCTCTCGCCAGGCGCCCGGCCTCACTGGAGATAAGCCATGAAGCTGACCACTACCCGTCCCATCCTGATGGGTAAGGACGTGCTGGTTGAAGGCCAGGAGTTCGACACCACCGAGCAGCACGGCCGCGAGCTGGTCGCCCGCGGCTACGCGCAGCCCGGCGACGAGGCAGGCGACGACAAGGAATCCGCCAAGAAGCCCGGCCGCAAGCCCAAGGACGAGAAATGATCGTCAGCCTGGACCTCGCCCGCGACTACTGCCGCGCCGACAGCGCCGACGACGTGGTGCTGGGCGCGCTGGTGGAAGCGGCCGAGGACTGGGCGGCGATGTTCCTCAACCGCAAGGTGTTCGCGGACCAGACCGCGCTGGACGCTGCGGTGCTCGCGGGCACCGCCGGCGACCGGCCGATGGTCGTCAATGCGGCCTTCACTGCCGCGGTGCTGGAGATCGCGGCCGATCGCTACGCCAACCGCGAAGACAGCGCCAGGGCCTCGACCATGACGCGTGCCGAGAAGATGCTCTGGCCGCACAGAATTGGACTGGGAGTGTGACCGTGCTGAAAGCCGGAGACCTGGACAAGCGCGTGCGCATCGAGGGCTACACGGTCACGCGCGACCCCGACTACAACACCGAGATTCGCACGTGGGGCCCTATCGCCACCGTCTGGGCCCAGGTCCAAGACGTGCTGCCCTCGAAGTCCGAGACCGTGCAGGACGCCGTGCAGATGGCCGAGCGCCCCAGCCGCGTGCGCATGCGCTACCGCGCCGGCATCACGCCCGACATGCGCCTGGTGGTGCTGGGCGTGGATGGTGCACCGGACCGCGTATGCGAGATCGTCGCAGGCCCCGCCGAACTGGGCCGGCGCGAGGGCATCGAGCTGCTGGTCAAGGACTATGGGGGCGCGCCATGAGTACCACGCAGGTCAAGGGGCTGAAGGAGCTGGCGCAGTTCATGCAGCAGCTGCCCGACAAGCTGCAGAACAACGTGATGCGCGGCGCCATGCGCGCTGGCGCCAAGGTGCTGGAGGCGCAAGCGGTGGCCAACGTCCCAGTGGACCAGGGCGACCTGAAGGCCAGCATCAAGGTCAGCACGCGCAACCGCCGCGGCGTCATCACGGCAAGCATCAAGACCGATGTGTTCTACGCAAAGTTCGTGGAGTTCGGCACTGGCGCCCACTGGATCAAGGTGCGGCCCGACGAGAAGCCCAAGGCCAGCCTCAAGACGCTCAACAAGGCGTTGGCCAGGGGCTCGCTGAGGATTGGCGAGCACTTCGTGGGTGCGTCCGTGGCCCACCCGGGCGCCAGTGCCCAGTCCTTCATGAGGCCTGCCCTGGATGCCAAGGGGGCCGAGGCTGTCGTGGCTGCGGGCAACTACATCAAGCAGCGCCTGGCCACCAAGCACGGCCTGGACACCTCAGGCGTCAGCGTGGAGGCAGACAACGAATGACCGCCCCCCAGGCTCCCAAGATCATCGTGGCGCTGCTCAAGGCGGACGCCGCACTGCTGGCCGTGGTGCCTGTTGCGCGCATGTACCCCGGCACGATCCCGCAGGGCGCGGTGTTTCCCGCTCTGGCCTACACCAACATCAGCGACAACGACCGCCACACCATCAGCGGCGACGAGTCCACGGTGATCGAGACCGGCCGCGTGCAGGTCACGGTGGCCGCCAAGGACTACCCCACCAAGGAGCGGCTGATCGGCTTGGTGCGCAACGCCTGCGCCGACAAGCGCGGGCAGGTCGCCGGCATCACCGTGAACAACGTGCGCAGCGCCGGCATCGGTCCGGACCTGGACAACGCCGACGCCGGCATCTTCGGCCGAACCATCGACTTCCTCGTCACGTCCCGGCGCGCCCGGGCCTGACCACTCCCGTTTGCCGGCAACGGCACAACCCTGGCCCGCTATCTGCGGGCCTTTTCTTTTGCACGAAAGGAAACTGCCATGGCAGTAGAAACCGTTGCTGGCACCACGATCAGCATCTCCCCCACCCGCCCCGCCGCCTTCGACGAAGCGGGCTACACGGCTCTCACGGGCTGGGCCAAGATCGGCGAGATTACCGATGGCGGCTCCCACGGCCGCCGCTACAACGAGGCCACGCACAACCCCATCGACACGCGCGGCACGCAGAAATTCAAGGGCTCCTTCAACGAAGGCACCAAGACGCTGCAGCTGGCGATGGACCGCTCCGACCCTGGCCAGGTGGTGCTGAGCGCGGCGCTGAACTCGGACGACGACTACAGCTTCAAGGTCGTGTACCAGGGCGGCGACATCGACTACTTCCAAGCCAAGGTGATGAGCTTCGAGAAGTCCGCCACCTCCGTGGACTCCATCCGTTCGGCCAGCGTGGAGCTGTCGCTGACCACCTCCAAGGACGGTATCGGCATCGTCGAGGTGACCGCCCCCTGATTCCCGGCCGCCAGGCCACCCTTGCACCGGCCCGGCTGCTGTCGCTCTTTTGCGGAGCGCGGCGGCTGGGCGCGGGCACAACCTCCCTCCGCAAAAGGAAAACCATGACCGCACTCAACATCAAGTCCAAGGCCGTCGCCGCCACCACGTTCCTGCACCTGAAGGACTCCAGCGACAACCTCCTGTACGCCGACGACGACAAGAAGCAGCCCGTGGGCGTGACCATCTACGGCCCGGGCTCCAAGGAGTACCAGCAGGCCCAGGTGAAGGTGAACAACCGCGCCGTGGCCCGCCTGCAAAAGCGCGGCAAGTTCGAGCAGACCGTGGACGGCAAGCTGAAAGAGCAGGCCGAGTACCTGGCTGACATCACCGAGTCGTTCCAGAACCTGTCCTACGACAAGCTGACCGGCCGCCAGCTTGCCCTGGCCGTGTACGGCGACCCCTCGATCGGCTTCATCGGTGACCAGGTGTCCGAGCACGTGAGGGAGTGGGGAAATTTTTCGGAGACCTCTTCGGCGACCTGACGCTGTACGTCAGGCAAATAGCCTGGTGGAACGCAACGCCGAAGAAACGGGACAAGGTCGGCAAGACCGAGAAGGAAACGGTCCTGCCGACCCGCGCCAAGCAGGCGCAGGACAAGGACGGGGAGCTGTACTACCCGCCCATCCCGCGCGAGGTGGCCTACCTGCTGGGCCACCTCGAGTCTCTGGGCTACAGCGAAGTGGGAATGGGCGGCCCGGTGCCGCTCAGCTGGCAGGAGATCGCAGCGTGGTCGCAGCTGCAGGGCGTGGAGCTCAGGCCCTGG
This sequence comes from Melaminivora sp., assembly GCF_032059615.1. Lineage (NCBI taxonomy): Bacteria > Pseudomonadati > Pseudomonadota > Betaproteobacteria > Burkholderiales > Comamonadaceae > Melaminivora > Melaminivora sp. The sequence continues at coordinate 17,253 of NZ_DAMCAM010000039.1, forward strand.
GAGGCGACCGTGCTGCGCTCCATGTCGGAGCAGTTCGTGCGCGAGCTGTCCGAAGCCGAGAGCCACCTGCGCCCGCCGCCGTGGTCGCCGGAGCCCGAGCAGATCGACCAGCGTGAGCTGGCGCAGCGGATCAAGGATGTGCTGAGGGGGTAGGGTCAGTCTGAGAGCATCGACACCTTGAGCTTGATGGAGTAGCTCAATTGCTTGCCCTCTCGCCCCCTGCCGCCCCAACCGATATGCGCGCCGCAAGAGGTGACGGCTCCAGGAATGCCTTCGTCTTTGAGGCGCTCGCGGAAGTCAGAGGCATCGCTTCGGGAGAGGTGGCCGACGTGATGGCCATCGATGACCACCATGACGGCGTCTTTGTCGTGGGGGTTGCTGTCCTGCGGGACCAGGAAGGCGGTGCACTTCTTGTCGGCATGCGCGCCGCCGGTGTTGCCGGCCACTTTCGCGATCGCTGCGTGGTAGTGCGACTCGCCCACCACGTCGGTTTCGTCGTCGTCGGTCCAGTGCCGCACGGCGCGCAAGGCTGGCAACTGCAGCTGAGCGGACGGGCGAAGCGAGATCCAGATCATCGCGGCCGTCGCCAAGGCCAAGAGGATCAGAACGGTGGCGATGCTCATGGTGTCCCTCGCTGCTGTGAAGTAAGCAGAGGTTACACGATGGGCGCTCAGGCCTTACCATGACCTTTTCGGAAAGGAGGGGCTATGCGTATTTTTGCCGCCGTGTCGGCCGCAGCGTTGTTGGCTGCTTGCCAGCCAGCACCAAGCATGGATGACATCAAAGGGCAGGTGCTTCAGGACAGCATCGACCAGTACAACATCGTGGCCAAGAGCGGGTCAGTGACGGACAAATGCGTCCATGCCGGACTTGCTGCAGCTGCAGCCGTGCAGGCAAAAGACTCAGCCGCCTTCGAGCGGTGGAAACAAACGCAGCGCGCGGATTGTGCGGCTGCCGGTGTTCCCCAATAGATTTTCGAGATGACCTGCCGGATCTCGGCAGAACAATGAACAAGGCTCGCTTCGGCGGGCCTTTTGCTTTTCTGGAGCAGACGTGATCGCTGGCACCCTGGAAATTCAGATGATGGCGAACATGGTGCACCTCGTAGAGGGCATCAAGGTCGCTCAGCAAAAGGTGGACGCTGGCATGGCAGCGATCCAGCGCAGCGCCGACATGGCGGGGCGGGCCCTGGGCGGCTTGGCCGCTGCGTTCAGCGTCGCCAAGGTGGTGGCGTACGCCGACGCGTGGGGCCAGCTCTCCAGCCGCATGGCGCAGGCCACGGGCAGCGTGCAGGCCGGCGAGGCTGCCATGAAGCGGCTGATGGAGGTCAGCAATAGGGTCTACAAGCCAATTGCCGATACGTCCGAGCTGTTCATCCGAACGTCGGAGTCGCTCAAGCAGATGGGTTACACCACAGGCCAGACGGTGGCCATGGTCGAGACGCTCAGCTACGGCCTGACCGTCTCCTCAGCTTCGGCGGACAAGACCAAGAGCGTGATCGACGCGTGGTCGAAATCTCTGCTGCAGGGCAAGATGACCATGGGCGAGTACCAGACGGTCATCAGCGGCGCGCCGGCGCTGCAGAAAGCGCTCGCCGACTCGTTGGGCGTGACCATTGCCGGGCTGCAGGAGATGGTCGGCAAAGGCCAACTCACGGCTGAAAAGCTCATGCTCATCACCTCGCAGATGCAGGAGCTGGGCCGGCAGGCCGACGCTATGCCTGCTACGGTGGCAGATGCATGGACCAAGCTGAACAACAACTTGACCGCGTGGGCGGGAAAGACGAACGAGGCGACGTCCGCAACATCCCTGTTGGTTGGAGCGCTCGGCATTTTGAGCGCCAACATTGACGCGACAGTCACGGCCTTGATGACGCTGGTTGCGCTGGGGGTTGCAAACTGGCTTGGGGTGGTAGGCGCTGCAGCAACGGCAGCCGGCGGCGGCTTCACTGCAGCCGCCATTGCAGTGAAGGGGTTCATCGCATCGTTCGGGGCAATCGGCTGGATCATTCTGGGCTTGGGGGCCCTCGCCACCGCATGGCAAGTCTTCGGCAATAAGGCCAAGGACGCCGGCGCCGCAGCAGAAGGCGCCGCTTCCGCGTCTGAAGGTGCCGCGCAGAAGATGCTGAGCGGCCTGACGCCGACCATCGACGCTCTGATCAAGAAGTACGACGACCTGATCACCAAGCAGCGTGAGGCGCTGGGACTCGCGCCGTCTACGGTCAGCGCGCTCAACAGCGAGTACGAGCAGGTGGCTAACAAGTTGCGCGACGCCGGCAAGATGCTGAGCGACATCAACACGCGCTCGGGCAAGTTCGCGGGCATGGGCGGCCCCGAGCTGGACCGCGAACGCAACGCAGCGCTGGAGACCCTGGCAACGCTGACCCGCCAGCAGATCGAGCTGGACGGCAAGGCCGCCGAAGCCCGCAAGAACGCGGTGGCGCAGTACGTGCAGGACACAGGGCGCATGACGGAAGCTCAGCGCCAGGCAGCCGACCTCGCCAAGGAAAACGCCAGGCACCAGGAGGCCTTGACGCTGGCCGAGGGCGATGCGGCGCAGACCGCGCAGGTGAACGCCGCCCACCAGGCCGCACTGGGCGAGATCCGCGCGAAGTACAACAAGGCCGGCGTGCAGGCGTCCAAGCAGGCAGACGAGAGCTACAGATCCCTGATCACGAGCATCCAGGAAAAGATCGCCGCCGAAAAGCTGGAGATGCAGACCGGCGAGAAGCTGACCGAGGGCGAGAAGATGCTGATCAAGCTGGACGCGGAGCGCGCGTCTGGCAAGCTCAAGCTGACCGGCGTGCAGTACGAATCGGTCCGGGCTGCGTTGGGTGAGCTGACGGCGCTGGAAAAGCAGACGCAAGCCCAGCAAGAGGCCATCAAGGTCTCACAAGCCGCCGCCGATGCACGCAAGAAGGAGTCGGACAGCATCGAGGACTGGATGCGCTCGCAGCAGGAAGCCGCAGCCGGGGCCCTGAAGTCCATCAAGGATCGCGTCCAGGGCCTGCAGGAAGAAGAGCAGGCCACCGAGATGGCCCGCTCGCTGAACATCACCCTGGCCGAGGCCATCGAACGCGTCGCCCTGGCGCGGATGAAGGAAAAGCAGGCCGGGTTCTACAAGGACAGCGAGGGCTGGAAAGAGCTGCAGCGCGAGATCGAAGAACGCGAGAAGCTGATCGGCCTGCTGGGCAAGAAGGGCGTGCGCGAGCGCGAGCAGCGCGCCTGGGTCGACTTCTTCACCAGCATTGACCGCACCGCCCACGACGTGTTCGTGGATGTGGCCAACAACGGCATGGACGCCTTCAAGCGCGTGGGCCAGACCATCAAGGCTGCCGTGCTGGACGTGCTGTGGCAGCTGGTCGGGCGCCGCTGGCTGATCCAGATCGGCACGAGCTTCTTCGGCGGCAACTTTGCCGCGGCGGCCAACTCGGCGGTTGGTGCACAGGGTGGCGGCATCCTGGGCATGGCGAGTAACGCCAGCACGCTCTACAACGGCTACGGCATGTTGAGCGGCGGCGTTGGCGGGAACATGGGCGCGCTGTCCGGCTTGTGGGGCGGCACGATGAGCGGCGCCAATGCTGCGGGCTCCATCTTCGCCAACACGGTTGCTTCCACGGGCGCAACAGACGGCCTGTCGGCCTTGCTGATGACCAACAATGCCTACGGCACGGGCGGTGCTGCCGGTGCCGCCTCTGGCGCTGGCTGGGCCGCAGCCGGCTACGCCGCCGTCGCCGCCCTGGTGCTCAACGCCCTGGGCGCTTTCAAATCCGACAAGCCCGTGGGTGGTGGTATTCGCGGCACCTTCGGTACGGGCGACATCAGCCACTACGAACTCTGGCGCCAGGGCGGCTCGCTGTTTTCTGGCCCCGAATACTCGATCAACGACCGCGCCCGGGAAATCCGCGAAACCGAAGCCCGCTTGCAAGCATTGCGCGACAAGGGGCAGGGCGGCACGGACGAAGCCTATCGCCTGCAGCAGCATGCCGAAGCCCTGCACCGCAGCTACGACGAGCAGATCCGGGGATCCCAGCAGATGGGCAAGACCCTGGACGATGCGTTCTTGGCCATGCGCAAGAACACGTTGGGCATGGCCGAAGTCCTGGGCATCAGCACGGACGCGCTCAAGGACTGGACCACGACGGTCGGCACCGACCTGATCCACCCGGACACAGGTGGACTTGGCATAGACCTCAAGGACCTGGACGCCGAAGGGGTATCGAAGAAGATTCAGGAAGCGCTTGCCACCGCCAACAACCAGCTCGCGGAGCAATTGATCGGCCGGTGGGTCACCACGACCGAAGAGCGCCGCCGCACCAACGAGACACTCACCCCCACCTACGGCGACGCGGACATTCCGGGCCAGTGGGAAGAAGTGACGGAATCGATCACCCGCACCACCTACGTCGCCAGCGAGTATGCGAAGGAGGGCGAGAAAGCCATCGACACGCTGACCCGGCTGGCCACGAGCCTGTCGGCCACGAACGGCATGTTCGAGATGCTGGGCATGGCGATGTTCGATGCCTCGCTCGCAGGGGGAGACCTGGCCAGCAAGCTGGTGGATGCCTTCGGCGGGTTGGAGAACATGGGCCAAGCGGCCGGCGCGTTCTTCCAGAACTTCTTTTCGGCCGACGAGCAGCGCGAGTACGCCCGCCGCATGATCGCCAACCAGCTCGAAGCGCTGGAGCTGGCGATGCCCGACATCAACGCCATCGACGCCCGCGACCAGTTCCGGGCGCTGGCCGAAGCCCAGGACCTCACTACCGAGTCGGGGCGCAAGGCGTATGCAGCCCTGCTGCAGCTGTCGGGAGCTTTTGCCCAGGTCACCACGTCGGCAGAACAAGCAGCCGAAGCCGCAAAGCGCCAAGCCGAAGAGGCCGCACGCGCCGCAGAGCAGGCCAAACAAGCCGCCATCCGCAGCGCCTACGACATGTTCCGCCGCGCCGTGGACCGCGACCGCTCCGCCCTGCAGGACCAAGCCAGCCTCATCGGCGACGCCATCGACGGCATCAGCAGTGCCGTGGAGATGCTGCAGGACAACGTGCGCGACCTGTACGGCACGGTGGACAGCACCGCCCAGATGCTCGCCGCTCAAGGGATGGTCTACATCGAGCAGGCGCTCGGAGGGGTCCGCGCCGGTGGCTCGCTCACGGACTACGACCGTCTGTCGGAGGCCATCGGCGCGGCCCGCTCGGGCATCGACGGCGGCGCCTACGCCACGCAGTTTGACCGGGACCGCGACACGCTGGTCCTGGCGGGGCAGTTGTCCGAGCTGGGCGAGCTGGGCGAGGTGCAGCTATCTGTCGAGGAGCGCCAGCTCAAGGCGATCAACGCGCAAATCGAGTACCTGGACACCCTGGCCAAACGCGCGGACGAGATGGTCAACGGCACCGCGGCGCTCACGGGCACGGTGGACTACTACTTCCAGCAGCTCATGGGGTTGCTGGGCGTCAAGGGCGGCGGCGCCACAGGCCCCAGCTACGGCGGCATCCAGACGGGCGGGAGCGCAGGCGGCGGCATGGGCGGCGCTCCTGCTCCCGCCTGGCAGTACGGCCAGGGCTACCTGACCGACCCGCAGCGCTTCCAAACGGAGTACGACTTTGGGCGCGGCCGGGGCTCGCACGACGTGGTGGACCCCGCGCAGATCGCAAAGTTGCGCGACGTGCGCGCCATGCTGATGAGCGAGTACGGCAGCGGCACGGCCGAGGACCTGCAGCGCGTGGCCGACAAGGCACGGGGCATGGGAGCTACGCAGGCGGACATTGCCTCTGCCCTCGGGTACTGGCTGGAGGATGTGCGCAAGGAGTTTGCGGCTGTGGGCATCCCAGCGTTTGCGTCCGGGGGCATGCACTCGGGAGGCCTGCGCGTGGTGGGAGAGCGTGGTTGGGAGCTGGAGGCCACGGGCCCGGCGCGAATCTGGAACCAGCAACAGCTGGGACAGGCGTTGGGCGGACAGGCGTCCGCACGCACAGAAGCCCTGCTCGAGCGGCTGATTGATCGCGTTGAGCGGCTGCAATCGCGCATGGACGAGGCTGCCGAGAACACGCGCGTGTCCGCTGAGACGCAAGACGATGTGACCGGTGGGGGTAACGCCATGCGCGCTGAAATCATGAACGTGTCGGCATTGGCCAAGGCCATCGCCCAGGAGATGGCATGAACACGTCCGCGCGGGTGATGGTGCCCGTGAAGATCATGCCTGCCATGATCGCCGCAGGCACCACGGTTGCCGAGCCCAACGTGGCCGGCGGCGAGGTGGCCTGGGTGTCTGGAGCGGCCTACGCGGTCAACGACGTGCGCACCCACCAGGGCGCGAAGTGGTCCTGCGTGCGCGCGCATACCGGGCGCACCACGCCGCCGCCGGCAGACCTGAGCTACTGGCTGCGCAAGGGCCCGTCCGACCGCATGGCGCCGTTCGACGACTACGCCTCCACCAAGGCGCGTGGCCAGGGTACGGTGTCGTTCGTTCTCACGCCGGGCTTTGTCACGGGGGTCAGCGTGTACGGACCGGAAGGGGCGGCCTATGCCATCACCGCGCGCAGCACGCCCGGCGGCCCTGTCATCCGCGAAAAGCATGGCGACCTGTTCGCGCAGGCGGCAGGCTTTTGGGAGCTGCTTTTCGCCCCACTGCCGGCCTTGGAAAAAGTGAGCCTGGACGGCATCCCACTGGCCCCCAACGCCGAAATCACCGTCACCGTCACGGCACCAGCCAACGGCGCCGTAGCAGTCGGCGACATCAAGGTAGGCGACTGGCGCCAGCTGATCGGAGATGCAGATTGGGGCGGCGTGGAGTACGGCGCGGAGGCAGAGCGTAAGAGCTACACCTATCGCCGGGACAACGATGACGGAACCTACGACATCGTGCCACGCGGCAATGCGCGCAATGTGACCTGCCGCATCGTCATCGACGCCGAGCAGGCCATGTACGCGGACGCCATCCTGGGCGAAATCATCAACGTGGCGGTGCCCTTTGAGGCATCGGGCCTGCCGCGCTACGGCTACCTCAACACCCTGGGCTTCGTCTCCGGTGGCATCCGGGCCGACACCTGGGGCACCACTTCACTCAACCTCAGCATAAAGGGCAACATCTGATGGCAGTCCAACCAGCAGCCCAGCTTTCGCAGATCCCGCCGTTCCCCTCTCTGGCAAAGCGGGCGACGGGCGAATACAACGGCATGGCCTATACCTTCGGCACCCACATGGGGGGCACGGACGACGCAGCGCCCGGCCCCTTCGTGCCAGAAATGAACGCCCTGACGATCAATGTGCAACACAACGCGCAGGAGGCGGCCAACGCAGCCAACGCCGCAAGTGGTCACGTCGATGCCGCCTACGCCTACGCCGTCGCGGCGCAACAATCGGAGGGGATCGCCACCGCCAAGGCTGGCGAAGCAGTCACCGCGCGCAACGAGGCGGTGCCGGCCGCTGCCACGGCAGTCAGCGCGCGCAACGAGGCCGTGCCCGCAGCCGCTGCGGCAGTCAGCGCGCGCGACCAGACTCTCGCCTACCGCGACCAAGCCGAGGTGTTTGCCACCCAGCAGCTCAAGGCAAACAGCACCACGAGCGTTACGCCCAGTGCCGGCAGCAAGACGTTCGCCGTTGAGTCCTCGCGCTCGTTTGTGCCCGGCATGTACCTGGTGGCCACCAGCCAGGGTGTGCCGGCAACCCGCATGTCGGGCTACGTCACCAGCTACGACCTGGTGACTGGCCAGCTGGTCCTGGCTGTCGATGCTTTTGCCGGCTCGGGAGCGCGCGCGGACTGGGTGATCGGGGTGGCGGCTCCTGGGGCAGATGGGCAAAAGCCCGCAGACGCCATGACCATCGCCTACACCGCCGGCCGCGTCTCCAGCGTCACCGAGGACGGGGTAACCACCACGATCAACTACGACGGCCAGGGTCGCGTGTCCACGGTGAGCTATCCACGGGACGGCAAGACCCGCACCGAAACCTATACCTACAACCCAGACGGCTCCATGGCCGGAATGACCGCAAGCGAGGCGTGAATATGAGCAGTCTTGATCCTGTAATCCTGAACGAAGTGATGCGCACCCGCGACCGTGTAGTGCGCGGTCAGGTCGTGCTCACGGTGCCGGTATTCGTCTCGCGCACATGGGTTGCCCCGGCGGACGGAACGCTGCATTTTCGAGCCATCGGGGCGGGCGGGTCGGGCGCGGGCGGCAGTTCTACTGCTCGCAGCCCTGGCGGGTACAGCGGGGCATGGGGCGCAAAAACAGTACGCGTCAAGAAAGGCGACACTGTAGTTGTACAGATCGGCGCCGGTGGCGCCAGCGCGGTCTCCTCTGCTGGTGTCAACCCGGCATCTGGCAACGCTGGAGGCGATACAAAGATCACCGTTGGTGGGGTGACATACGCCGCTCCAGGTGGCCCTGGTGGACCGGGTAACCCAACAGTGGGATTGCCCAACGGCCCAAGCCTGCCGGCAGCCTGGGATTTTGGCGCGGCGTCCGTAAAGCCCGGCTATGTCGGCGCAACGGGTGGTTGGACGACGGGCGGCGCTGGCGTGGACATCCTAGCTCAAGGGGGCAACGCGACTACATCCGCCGGCACGGATTTTAGCGGCGGCGGCGGCACTGGCGGTCCGTCGTCTGGTTCGATTGGCGGTGGCGCTGTGGGCACGGCGGCGGCAGATGGCAGCCCTGCGGCGAATCCGGGAACGTATTTTGACGCAGGGTCGGCGGCCGAGTGGGGTATTAGCTTCTATGGAGGCAGCGGCTCCACCGCCGGCGTTGGCGGCAACGGAGGCGGAGGCGGAGGCGGAGGCGGAGGCGGAGGCGGAGGCAATGGTGGCGGTGGTAGCGGCAGTGGTTCAGCGACCAGCACAGGCGGCCTCGGCGGAGGTGGCGGCGGCGCAAAGGGATTCAATTCAACAACCTATACCACATCTTCGCCTGGCGGTAACGGCTACGCCTTCCTCAAGTTTTACGCTGACACGGCGGTGTGACCATGCGATACCAACTCACAGACGGCAACGTCATCATTGCCACGCCCGAGTTCGTGGCCGAGCACTACCCCGATGCAGTGCGGCTACCTGAGCCGGTAGCAACCGCAATGCCCGAGCCGCGTCGCATCACAGTAGGCGCGTTCTTCGACCGCTTCGGCTCGGCAAAATGGTCCATCCTGGCGGACAGCAATCCCCAGGTGCAGGCGGTGATCCGCGATGCGAGCGTGCGCACCTACATCGACCTGGACAACGTTGATTTGCCAGCCGGGCTCGCGCTGCTGATTGCCGCTGGACATGCGATTGATGCGGATGCGGTGATCGACGCTCCCGTGCGGCAGGAGGAGCGGCCGTGAACCCCTCCAAGCTGCTGACCATAGCCGGCGTCCCGCCCGATCTACACCGACAAGCACAGGACGCCCTCACCCTCGCACAAGGCCGCTCAAGCGGCCTTTTTGCTGCCAAGCTCAAAACCCGCCTGCTCAGGGCCGGCAAGATCGCAAAGGCCATGCCGTGGGAAGCCGAGCGATTGATCGACGTGCGTCCCGACTGGGCCGACGACGACATCGCGCCCATGCTCAACATCACCGGGCACGGCGATAACGGCCCGTGGCACGAGACGCCCGCTGGCGGCAGGCCGGTGGTGGGCTACTGGCTCAACCCCGATCCGGCAAGCGACGAGTACCGCGAAGCCGTCGCCAAGTGCTACTGGTGCCCCGGCCACCATCCCCGAAGCGACAAGGCCCGCAAAGCCTGGTATCGGCGCAACGGCGGCGAGTACCGCGCCTGGAGCCTGGGCATACCCGTGGACCCCTCGCTACCCGTCGAGCGCTGGCAGGGCAAAGAGGGGCGCTTGAGCGTGTCCGTGGTGCGCTGCGGGGATGCGTGGATCCTCAACACCGAGCGGCGGCTGATCGGCCCGCTGGTGCTGCGCGGCCGCTACGGGTTCGAGGTGGACAACGTGTTCTCGGGTCAGTACTCGCCGCAAATGTGGTTTCCGATCCCCGGCTACGAGCTGCGCGCTCCTGTCACCTGGTCCACCGTGCCCCGCTGGGAGGGTTGATGCCCGCCTCTGCCTTGACCGACGCCAACCCGCCCAGCGCGGGTTTTTTGTTGCCCGCAAAGGAGCTGTACCGCATGCCCACTACCGCCCGACGCATCATGAAATTCGACCCCACCGTCAACAGCGGGACCATCATCCAGACGCTGGTCTTTGTCATCTCGATTGCGGTGGCCTACGGCGCCTACCGCGAGGACCAAACACGCCAGGATGGCCGCATCACGCAGGTCGAAGTGCTGGCCGACAAGGATCGGGACGCGACGAAAGAGTCCCTGAAAGAGCTCAAGGGCCAGGTGTCCGACCTGCAGAAGTCCACCCAGGAGATCAAGGAATCGCTGGCCATCCTGCGCGGGCGCGCCACGGAGTCCGGGGGTAAGCGATGAGGCTGGTCTCCGACTGGCGCACGGTGCTGCGCCGCGCATGGAGCGTGCGCTTGTCGCTACTGGCCGCGGTGTTCACCGCCTGGGGCTCGTGGTGGGCCTACCGCATCTACGGCACGCCGCTGTACATCACGATCCCCGCAGTGGGTCTGAACTTCGCGGTAGCCGCGGCGCGCGTGGTCAAACAGGGGTACAGCGATGCGTAATCCGCAGCCACCACAGCCAAAGCCCATCCCCATCAACACCAAGGGCGGCGCTGTCGTCCTGGCAGCAGGGGCTGGGATTTTGGCCCTCCTGACTGCCTGGGAGCCAGACAAGCGCGACCCCGGGCTGGTCTACGCGGACAAGCTCGCTCAGGGCCTGCCAACGGTTTGCCGTGGGCTCACGCGCCACACCACGAAGCTGCCGGTGGTGGTGGGCGAGCGCTGGTCGCCTGAGAAATGCCTGCAGGAAGAAACCGCCGTGCTGCTGCGCGTGCAGACGCAACTGGCGCGGTGCTTTACCCGGGCGGACGTGCCGCAGTCGGTGTTCGACGCGGCCAGCAGCCACGCCTGGAATCAGGGGGCTTCGGCCACGTGCGGCAGTGGCGCCATGGCGGCGTGGAACCGCGGCGAGTGGGAGCGCGGCTGCAACCGGCTTGCGCGCGGCGATGACGGCTCGATCGTGTGGAGCTACGTCAGCCACATTGACCCGGCGACGAAGAAAAAGGTGTTCACCTTCGTGCAGGGGCTGGCGAACCGCCGGGCCGACGAAGTGCAGCACTGCCTGCGGGACGTGCGCGAAGGCCGCGCGACCGTGGTTGCTCAGGTAGAGCCGCAGGAGCCGGCGCCGCTGACGCCTGAGCCGGTCGAGCCCGTGCCGACCCTGGCCCCGGAGCCGCAGCCTGAGCGCCTGCCCTGGTGGCGCCGCATCTTTGCAAGGAGCTGACATGCCGACAAACCCGATTTGGTGGGCCATGCTGCAGTGGTGGAGGTGGTGGAAGTGATCGCGCCAATGGGGTATGCGCTCATTGCAAGCGCGGCGCTGAACCTGCTGGCCGGCTGGGCCTGGCTCGACCAGCGCGACACGGTCACGACGCTGCGCACCGAGGCCAAGGCACAAAAGCGCGACTTGGACGCTGCGCGCGCGGACGCCAGCGCCTGCAGCGACGCCACGGACGATCTGCGCACGCTGGCCGATCAGCGGGCGAAAGAAGCGGACGCGGCCCGCGCGCAGGCCCGCAAGGCATCGGCCACCAGGGCAAAGCGCGCCGACGCCATCCTTGCCGCACCGCCGGCCGTGCCCGGCGACGACTGCGCCAGCGCCAGGGTGAGGGTCGACAACTGGCTCAAAAATCGGGGGGCTCCGTGATGCGTGCTATCTACTTCATAGCTGCTTGCGCAGTTCTGGCGGGGTGTAGCGCCGCCCCGGTGGTCAAAATGCAGAGGGTCGACGTACCTATCCCTGTGCAGTGCCAGGAGCCGCTGCCGACGCGGCCAGTCTACCCAACGGAGGGGCTGCGCCCGCCTGTCAGCCTGGATGGCTTCGCCGCTGCCGCGATGGCCGAGATCGAGCGGCGCGCGGGGTATGAGAGTGAGCTTGTCGCGGCGCTGGAAGCGTGCCGGGCGCCGATCGCGGCAAAGCCGGCGGGTGGGCTGGGGCTCAAGAGGTAGGCGCTCTGCCAGCTCGATATTCCCGCGGTGGGAATAAAGCAAAAAGCACGCTACCTTTTCGATAGCGCGCTTTCCTTGTATAGCTTGGTGGGCCCTGAGTGACTCGAACACTCGACCAACGGATTAAGAGTCCAACCCTCAACCTAGTATCCATGCGGGTTCCGGG
>NZ_DAMCAM010000040.1:0-29316 GCF_032059615.1 Melaminivora sp.
AGCGCAGCGAGGTGTTGGCTGCGTTGAGCTTGACGCCCTGGCGGGCGCGCTTGCGACCCGAGGCCAGGCGCGGGTCTTTCTTCTTGGGCTTGTTGGATGCCATGGTATTCGTGTTCCTAAGTGTCTGAGGATGTTGCCAGCAAAGCCGGCCATTATAGCGCATCCGCCTTTTTCGGCGCCGCGTGCCGGCGCGCGCATACACTCGGGCCGGTGTCCCTGCTCAAAGCCGCATCCACCGTTTCGCTGCTGACTCTGGCCTCGCGTGTTACGGGCCTGGTGCGCGACCTGCTCATGGCGTCCATCTTCGGCGCCAACGCCCTGACCGACGCCTTCAACGTCGCCTTCCGCATTCCCAACCTGTTCCGCCGCCTGTTTGCCGAAGGCGCGTTCAGCCAGGCGTTCGTGCCGGTGCTGGCCGGGCACCGCACGCAGCACGGCGACGAGGCCACGCGCGGGCTGATCGACGCCGTGGCGACGGTGCTGTTCTGGGTGCTGGTGCTCACCTGCCTGCTCGGCATGCTGGGCGCGCCGGCGCTGGTCTGGCTGCTGGCCAGCGGCCTGCGCCAGAGCCCCCAGGGCTTTGAGGCGGCAACGTTCATGACGCGCTGGATGTTTCCCTACATCGGCTTCATGTCGCTGGTGGCACTGTCTGCAGGCGTACTCAATACCTGGAAGCGCTTTGCCGTGCCCGCCGCCACCCCCGTGCTGCTGAACCTGTCGATGATCGCGGCCGCCTGGCTGGGCGCGCCGCAGTTGGCCGTGCGCGGCATCGAGCCCATCTACGCCATGGTCGGTGGCGTCATGGCGGGCGGGGCGTTGCAGCTGGCGGTGCAGGTGCCGGCGCTGGCGCGCATGGGCTTGCTGCCGCGCATCGGCCTGGGCTGGGCACGCCTGCGCGCCGCCTGGCGCGAGCCGGGGGTGCGCCGCATCCTGACCCTCATGGCGCCGGCGCTGTTGGGCGTGGGCGTGGCACAGATCTCGCTCATGATCAACACCCAGATCGCCTCTTGGCTGACCCCCGGCAGCGTGACCTGGCTGTTCTACGCCGACCGGCTGATGGAGTTTCCGACCGCCCTGCTGGGCGTGGCGCTGGGCGTGGTGCTCACGCCGCAGCTGGCGGCGGCGCGTGCCTCGGGCGATGGCGAGCGCTACAGCAGCATGCTCGACTGGGGCCTGCGCATGGTGCTGCTGCTGGCCGTGCCCTGCGCCATCGGGCTGCTGGCTTTTGGCCAGCCCCTGGTGGCCACGCTGTTCCACCACGGCGCGCTCACCGCCGTGGACGTGCAGGCCATCACCGTGGCCCTGGCCGGCTACGGCGCCGGGCTGCTGGGCCTGGTGGCCATCAAGGTGCTGGCGCCGGGCTACTACGCCAGCCAGGACATCCGCACGCCGGTGCGCATCGCCGTCGTGGTGCTGGTGGCCACGCAGCTCATGAACATCGCCCTGGTGCCGTGGCTGGCGCACGCCGGGCTGGCTCTGTCCATCGGCCTGGGCGCCATGCTCAACGCGGCGTGGCTGCTCACGGGCCTGCTGCGCCGCGGCAGCTATGTGCCGCGCCCGGGCTGGGCACGCCTGTCCTTGCAGGTGCTGGTGGCGGGCGCCCTGCTGGCGGCCTTCCTGGCTTGGGCCAATCGGCATTTCGACTGGCTGGGCCTGGGCGCGCACGGCCTGCAGCGCGCCGCTTTGCTGGCGCTGCTGCTGGCTGGTTCGGCCCTGGTGTATTTCGGCGCGCTCGCGGCCACGGGCCTGCGACCGCGCCAGGTGCTGCGCCGCTGACGCGCGGCCCGGCATTCCCCTTTTTCTGCCTTTCCATGCCTCCCCTGAGCTATTCCATCCCCACGCCGCTGCAGTACTTCACCGCCCTGGTGGCGCCGCAGCCCGGCGACAACCTGGCACTGCTGGAGGCCGCAGCCTGCCTGGCGCAGGACGCCTACCCGCAGCTGGACGTGCAGGAGGTCCTGGCCGACATGGACCGGCTGCTGGCCCGCCTGAAGGCCCGCCTGCCGCAGGACGCCGGCGCGCTGCAGCGCCTGCGCCTGCTCAACCACCTGTTCTATGGCGAGCTGGGTTTTTCCGGCAATTTGAACGATTACTACGCGCCCGAGAACAGCTACCTGCACAGCGTGCTGCACAGCCGCCGGGGCATCCCCATCTCGCTGGCCGTGCTGTGGCTGGAGCTGGCCCAGGGCATCGGCCTGAACGCCGCGGGCGTGTCCTTTCCCGGGCATTTCCTGGTCAAGGCGCGCGTGGCGGGCGGGCAGGTGGTGTTGGACCCGCTCACCGGCCAGTCGCTGTCGCAGGAGGCGCTGCTCGAACGGCTGGAGCCCTTCCAGCGCGACGGCGCCGGGGACGAGGCGCCGCCGCTCAGCGTGCTCCTGCAGGCCGCGTCGGCGCGCGAGATCCTGGCACGCATGCTGCGCAACCTCAAGGAGATCCACCGGGCGCGCCGGGACTGGGAGCTGCTCCTGGCGGTGCAGGAGCGGCTGGTGGTGCTGCTGCCGGGCTCCTGGGCCGAACTGCGCGACCGGGGGCTGGCGCACGCCGAACTGGGCCACTCGGTGCCGGCCATGCAGGACCTGCAGGCCTACCTGGACAACACGCACGGCGCCGAGGACACCAGCGCCATCGCCGCCCTGGTGCACGCGCTGCGCGGCGCGGCCTGAGCCGCCGCGCCACGGGACCGTCAGTGGGCCTTGACGGCCAGCACCGGGCAGTCGACGTTCAGCAGGATCTCCTGCGCCATGCTGCCCAGCAGCAGCTTGCCCACGGCCGAGCGCTTGCGCAGGCCGATGACCAGCACCGAGACCTGCAGGCTGGCGACCATGTCCTGGATCTCGTCGATGGCGCTCTTGCCGCGCACGAACTGCTTGAACTCGGCCTGGATGGGCAGGGCGGCCAGGCGCTCTTCCACGCGCTCGACCTCGTAGCCGTTGACGATGCTCTCATCCTCCGAGCGGCCGCCCGGGCCGGCGTTGACGACCACCAGACGCTCGCCTCGGCGGGTGGCGATTTCAATGCCCTTGTCCAGTGCGGCGCGGCCCTCGGGGCGGGCGACGTAGGCGACGAGAATGGTCATGCAAGGTCTCCTTCAGTGATGTGTGCTGGTGGTTGGAAAGGCGAAAAAAGCGCCGGGGCGCTGCCTGCGTCAGGATAGCCCAAGCCCGCGCCCGCCGAGGCCGGGCTGACGCGCCCGGGACAGGCGCCCGCCCGAGCAGATTTTGCATCAAAAACCGCCCTTAGCCCTTATCCAGCAAGGGCTTGCAGCTATCGTTGGCAGAGCGTTCAGACCAGCCGCTCCGCCTCCAGCTCCTTCTTCAGGTAGGCATAGAACAGCGGCGCCGCCACCAGCCCGGCCGGCCCGAACACGGCCTCGGCGACGAACATCACCGACAGCAGTTCCCACACGCCCATGTGCGTGCGCTGGCCCACCACCTTGGCGTTGATCACGTACTCGGCCTTGTGGATCAGGATGAGGAAGACCAGACAGGCCACGGCCGTCATGGGCGAGACCGACAGCCCGACCACCGTGATCACGGCGTTGCACAGCAGGTTGCCGACGATGGGCACCAGCCCCGCGATGAAGGTGAGCGTGATGAGCGCCGGCGTGTAGGGCAGGCGCATGTCCCACAGCGGCAGCACGGCCAGCAGGAAGATGGCCGTGAGCAGCGTGTTGAACGAGGCGATCCAGAACTGCGCCGCGACGATCTGCCGGAAGGCGTCGCCCAGGCGCGCCACGCGCAAGGTCAGCTCCTGCGCCAGCGGCCCGTGGGCGCGTCCGCGCGTGCGCACGGCGGCCAGGGCGCCGATCAGCAGGCCCACGTAGGCGTAGAGCACGCCGGCCAGCCAGATGCGCCCGGCCATGGCCAGCGCGCCGGCCTTGGCGCCCAGGTAGGCGGCCAGGGCGCGCTGGATCTCGGCGGCGCCCTCGGGCAGCTGGGTGGCGATGTCCGGCGGCAGTTTCAGGCGCAGCTCCAGCACCGTGCGCGCCAGGAAGTCCAGCAGCTCGCGGTACTGCTGGGGCGCGGCCAGGATGTAGCTGCGCGAGTGTGACAGCGCCAGCACCACGAACAACAGCGGCGAGAGCACGACCAGGGCGGCCGCCAGGCTCGGTGCACCGCTGCGGGCACGCGGCGGCAGCCAGTGCAGCTGCGCCGTGAGCCAGCGCGTGAGCAGAAAACCGAGGCACACCGTCAGCAGGCCGGGCAGCAGCCCGCGCAGCATGATCAGCAGCAGGGCGGCGGCCATCAGAAGGTAGCTGGCCACCTTCACGCCGCGCGAGGGCGCCGCCAGGCGCGGCCCGCCCCGCCGGCGCCGCGCCGGGGGCGGGCTGGCGTCCAGGGGCATCAGCACCCCGTCGGGTGCCGCTTCGTCGCGCGGCGGGGGCGGCCCGGCAGTCATGGGGCGCGCGGCGTCAGGCCACGACCACGGCCGCGCCGCCTGCGCGCTCGGCGATGCGGCCGATGGTGTGCACGTCCTCGCCGTGCTGCGCGAGCGTGGCGCGCACCGCCTCGGCGGCCTCGGCGGCAACCACCACCACCATGCCGATGCCGTTGTTGAAGGTGCGGTTCATCTCGGTGGCGTCGATGCCGGCGGTGCGCTGCAGCCAGGCGAACAGTTCGGTCTGCGGCCAGCTGCCGGCTTGCAGGTGCGCGGCCAGGCCTTCGGGCAGCACGCGCGGGATGTTCTCCAGCAGGCCGCCGCCGGTGATGTGCGCCAGCGCCTTGATGCCGTCGGCCCCGGCCCCGTGCGGGTGCGCGGCCAGCGCCGCCAGCACGCTTTTCACGTACAGGCGCGTGGGCTGCATGAGCGCCTGCCGGAACGGCTGGCCGTCGAGCGTATCGGGCAGGCTGCCTGTGGCGGCGGCGCGCTCGATGCACTTTCTCACCAGGGAAAAGCCGTTGGAGTGCACGCCGCTGGAGGCCAGGCCCAGCACCACGTCGCCTGTCTGCACGGCCGCGCCCGAGAGGATCTTGCGCTTTTCCACCACGCCCACGGCAAAGCCCGCCAGGTCGTACTCGCCTTCGGGGTACATGCCGGGCATCTCGGCCGTCTCGCCGCCGATCAGCGCGCAGCCCGACAGCTCGCAGCCGCGGGCGATGCCGCCGACCACGGCGGCGGCCGTGTCCACGTCCAGCTTGCCGCAGGCGAAATAGTCCAGGAAGAACAGCGGCTCGGCGCCCTGCACCAGCACGTCGTTGACGCTCATGGCCACCAGGTCGATGCCCACGGTGTCGTGCAGGTTCCACTCGAACGCCAGCTTGAGCTTGGTGCCCACGCCGTCGGTGCCCGAGACCAGCACCGGCTCGTCATAGCCCTTGGGCACCTCGAACAGCGCGCCGAAGCCGCCGATGCCCGCCATGACGCCCGGGCGCATGGTGCGCCGGGCCAGCGGCTTGATGCGCTCGACCAGGGCGTCGCCCGCGTCGATGTCGACGCCAGCGTCCTTGTACGAGAGGGGGGAGGAAGTGGTGGTGCTCATGGATGACAGTGGGGCAGGAGGCGCGCCGTCGCGGCGCAGGCGGCAAACTGCGGATTTTAAGGCGCCGTAAAATCCCGCGGTTACAAGGACGGCCCGGCCCGCGCCCGCCGGGCGTGCCCGGCAGCTGCCCGCGCTCCACCTTCTCCCCTTTTCGCCATGTTCCTCAATCCGGCTGCCACCCTGCGGCGGCGCGCCCCGGCCCTCTGACGATGACGATGCAGCAGCTTGCGCTGGACATTGGCCTGGCCAGCGGGCCGACGCTGGAGAACTTCCATGCCGAGGGCAACGCCCAGGCCGTGGCGCATCTGCGCCAGGCGCTGGACGAGGTGCTCGCGGGCGCCGCGCCCATGCCGGTCTACCTGTGGGGCCCGCCCGGCACGGGCAAGTCGCACCTGCTGCGTGCCGCCTATGAGGGCCTGCGCAACCAGGGCGCGCGCCTGGGCTGGCTGGACCCGCGCATGCGCTGGCCCAGCGCCTTCGATGAGCACTGGAACGCCGTGCTGCTCGACGACGTGCACCGCTACAGCGAGGCGCAGCAGGCGGCGGCCTTCAACTGGTTCATCAATGCCATGAACCCGGCCTGCGGCGCACCGCGCTGGGTGCTGGCCGCCGGCGAGCTGCCGCCCGCCGACCTGCCGCTGCGCGAGGACCTGCGCTCGCGCGTGGCCTGGGGCCACGTGTTCCAGCTGCAGCCCCTGGACGAGGCCGGCCGGCGCGGCGTGCTGCAGCAGCAGGCGCGCGCGCGCGGGCTGCAGCTCAGCGGCGAGGTGGTCGACTACATGCTCAGCCACTTCTCGCGCGACCTGGGCAGCCAGGCCGCGCTGCTCGACCGGCTCGACGGCTTTGCACTGCGCCGCCAGCGCGCCATCACCGTGCCGCTGCTCAAGGCCATGCTGCAGGGCGGCTGAAGACCTGGCGCTGGCGCCCCTTTCCCTCTTTTTGACTTTCGATGCCCACTGACCCTTCTTTGCAGCGCCCGCGCCTGGCCCTTTTTGACCTGGACCACACGCTGCTGCCGCTCGACTCGGACTACGAGTGGGGCGAATTCACCATCCGCCTGGGCTGGTGCGACCGCACCGAGTTCGGCCGGCGCAACCAGGCTTTCTACGACGACTACGTGGCCGGGCGCCTGGACGTGCACGACTACGTGCGCTTTGCCACCGAGGCCGTCTGCCGGCGCGGCGCCGAGGCGGCCGGCGCGGCGCACGCGCAGTTCATGCGCGAGGTGATCGCCCCGGCCATCCGCGCCGAGGCGCTGGCGCTGCTCGAGCAGCACCGGGCCGCCGGCGACGAGCTGGTCATCATCACCGCCACCAACGAGTTCGTTACCCGCCCCATCGCCCAGGCGCTGGGCGTGCAGCACCTGCTGGCCGTGGAGCTGGAGCGCGGCGGCGCGCACGGCTGGTACACCGGCGCCATCCGTGGCACGCCCTCCATGCGCGAGGGCAAGGTGCAGCGCATGCACGAGTGGCTGGCCGCGCGCGGCCAGGGCTGGGCCGACGTGGAGAGCACCTTCTACAGCGACTCCTTCAACGACGTGCCCCTGCTGGAGCGCGTGGACCACCCCGTGGCCACCAACCCCGACGCCCGCCTGCGCGCGCTGGCCGCCGAGCGCGGCTGGCGCATCCTGGACCTCTTCGCCCCCACCCCCACACCATGATCAAGACCTTCATCGACAAGCTGCTGGGCAAGAAGGACGGCGCCGCGGGCGCCCGCGCAGCGGCCGCCAAGAACCGCTTCGGCAAGCGCGCCGAGGTGCCCGCCAGCGTGCACGGCATCGACCCGCAGCTGGTGGACCGGCGCGCCTATGACGTGGTGCGCACGCTGCAGGAGGCGGGCCACGAGGCCTACATCGTCGGCGGCGCCGTGCGCGACCTGCTGCTGGGCCTCAAGCCCAAGGACTTCGACGTGGCCACCAATGCCACGCCCGAGGAGGTCAAGGGGCTGTTCCGGCGCGCCTTCATCATCGGCAAGCGCTTTCGCATCGTGCATGTGGTGCACGGGCGCGGGCGTGAGCACGACGTGGTCGAGGTCTCTACCTTCCGCGCCTATATGGACAACGCCGCGGCCGAGCAGGTCAAGGGCAACGAGAAGACCAGCCGCGCGCAGCTGGCCGGCATGCAGCACGCAGTGGACGCCAGCGGCCGCGTGCTGCGCGACAACGTCTGGGGCCCGCAGGAGGAGGACGCGGCGCGGCGTGACTTCACCGTCAACGCCATGTACTACGACCCCGAGACCCAGGTCGTGGTGGACTACCACCGGGGCATCCAGGACGCGGGCAAGCGCGTGCTGCGCATGATCGGCGACCCGGCCGCGCGCTACCGCGAGGACCCGGTGCGCATCATCCGCGCCGTGCGCTTTGCCGCCAAGCTCAGCCACCTCGGCTTTGCGCTGGAGCCCAAGACCGCCCGGCCTCTGGTCGAGTGCGAGCCGCTCCTGCAGGACGTGCCGCAGAGCCGCCTGTTCGACGAGATGCTCAAGCTGCTGCAGACTGGCCACGCGCTGGCGACCATCGAGCAGTTGAAGAAGCTCGGCCTGGAGCGCGGCATCTACCCGCTGCTGGACATCGTGGTCGAGCGCGCGGGCGACCCGCTGGTGCGCGCGGCTCTGCAGGACACCGACCGGCGCGTGGCCGAGGGCAAGGCCGTGGCGCCGAGCTTTCTGCTGGCCTGCGTGCTGTGGCAGGACGTGGAGACGCTGTGGCAGCGCCGCCAGGAGGAGGGCGAGCACACTTTCCCGGCGCTGCAGGGCGCCATCGACGACGTGTTCGACCGGCGCATCGGCGACGTCTCCGGCCGCGGCAAGCTGGCGGCCGACATGCGCGAGATCTGGGTCATGCAGCCGCGCTTTGACAAGCGCTCGGGCAACACGCCCTTCAGCATGGTGGCGCACATCCGCTTCCGCGCCGGCTTCGACTTCTTCCGCCTGCGCGCCGACGTGGGCGGCGTGGCCGAGGGGCTGGTCGAGTGGTGGCAGGAGTTCTACGTCACCGACGACGCGCGGCGCCAGGACATGCTGGCACAGGTGCGCGAGGAGCTGCGCCAGCAGCAGCGCGGCGGCCAGCCGAAGAAAAAACTGCCCGTGGTGCGCCGCGTGCCCGCCGCAGCGCCCGCGGATGCCGACGCCGAAGGGCACGAGGACGAGGCACTGGCGCCGGGCGAGGAGGGTACGGCGGATGCGACCGATGCCCCGAAAAAGCGCCGCCGGCGCCGGCGCAAGAGTGGCACAGGCAGCACGGGCGGCGGCGCGGCCGGCGGCGCCGCCGACCACGGCCCGGACGGCGAGTGACGCTGGTGCACGCCTGGGTCGGCCTGGGCGCCAACCTGGGTGATGCGCGTGCGGCGCTGCGGGGCGCAGTCCGGGCACTGGCCGACCTGCCCGGCACGCAGCTGCGCCAGGTCTCGTCCCTCTACCGCAGCGCGCCCGTGGACGCGGGCGGGCCGGACTACCTCAATGCCGTGGCCGAGCTGCACACGCAGCTGCCGGCGCTGGCGCTGCTGCATGCCCTGCAGGCCATCGAGCAGGCGGCCGGGCGCGAGCGCCCCTACCGCAATGCACCGCGCACTCTTGACCTGGACGTGCTGCTCTACGGCGACGAACGCCACGCCACGGCCGAACTCACCGTGCCGCACCCGCGCATGGGCGAGCGTGCCTTCGTGCTCCTGCCCCTGGCTGAAATCGCGCCCGGGCGCGTGGACGCCGTCCGGTTACAGTCCGTGGCCGGCCAGCGCATCGAGCGCGCGGCGCCCGCGCAGTGGTGGCAGGGCGGCGCCGCCGGCCCCGGATTGGCAGCCCGCAGCCCTGACCGCCCTCTTTCGCCATGACACCCCCCCTGTCCACTTCCAACCCGCGCGCGGCCGCGCCGGGCGCCCTGGCGGCGCTCGCCCTGACCCTGCTGGTGCTGGCCGCCACCGCCTGGATGCGCCCGCTGATGCTGCCCGACGAGGGCCGCTACGTCAGCGTGGCCTGGGAGATGCTGCGCTCGGGCGACTGGCTCACGCCCACGCTGGACAGCCTGCCGTTCTTTCACAAGCCGCCGCTGTTCTACTGGATCTCCGGCGCGGCGCTGGCGCTGCTGGGGCCGGTGGAGCTGGCCGGGCGCGCCGGCTCGATGGCCGGGGCCACGCTGGCCGCCATGGCACTGTTTCTCTTCACGCGGCGCTGGTGCGGCCCGCGCAACGCCTGGCGCGCGCTGCTCGTGCTGCTGGCGCAGCCGCTCTTTTTCGTCGGTGCCCAGTTCGCCAACCTGGACATGCTGGTGGGCGGCTGTATCGGCGCCACCGTGCTGGCCCTGGCACATGCGGCGCTGGCCTTCGAGCAGGGCCTGCCGCACCGGCGCGTGCTGTGGCTGGGCTGGGCGCTGGCGGGCCTGGGCGTGCTGGCCAAGGGCCTGATCGGTTTCGTGCTGCCGGCCCTGGCCATCGGCCTGTGGCTGCTGCTGCGCTGGCGCTGGCGCACGCTGCTGGCGCTGCTGTCGCTGCCCGGGCTGCTGCTTTTTTTGCTGGTGGCGGCGCCCTGGTTCGTGGCCATGCAGCAGCGTTTCGACGGGTTTCTGCACTACTTTTTTGTGGTGCAGCACTTCCAGCGGTTTTCCGCCAGCGGCTTCAACAATGCCATGCCCGTGTGGTTCTACCCGGCGGTGCTGGCACTGCTCAGCCTGCCCTGTCTGCTGTGGTGCCGGCGCCTGCTCTCGCGTGGCTACTGGGCGGGCGGGCGCGGCACGCCGCAGGGGGCGGTGCGGCTGCTGATGCTGGTGGCCCTGGCCAGCGTGCTGCTGTTCTTCTCGCTGCCGCGCTCCAAGCTGGTGGGCTACGTGCTGCCGGCCGTCCTGCCGCTGGCCTGGCTCATGGCTGACGCCAGCCGGGCGCTGGCAATCACGCCGGGCCGTGCGCGCGCCTGGTGGGCCAGCACCGCAGCGGGCCTGGCGCTGGCGCTGGGCCTGGTGCTGTGGCTGGCCTGGGGCGACACGCGCCATAGCGAGCGCCCGGTCGGCCAGGCACTGCACGCGCTGCGCGAGCCGGGCGAGCCGGTCTTCGTGTTGCGCCAATACATCTACGACCTGCCGTTCTACGCCCGGCTGACCGGGCCCGTGCGCGTGGTCGACGACTGGGACAGCCCCGACGTGCATGCGCGCGACAACTGGCGCAAGGAGCTGGCCGACGCCGCCGCGTTCGACCCGGCCACCGCCGGCCAGGTGCTGGTGCTGCCGCGCGAGCTGACGGTCGCGCTGTGCGCGGCGCCGGTCAGCTGGGTGCTGGGCACGGACCGGCAGCGCGAGGAATTCGCCTTCCTCGGCCGGGCCGAGGAAGCGCGCCGCGTGGGCGAGCAGGTGCTGTGGCGGGTGCGACCGGCCGATCTGCCGGCGCCCGGCTGCCCGGCCGGCGCGCCAGCGTCTTTATCGAAACGATAGCTGCAAGTCGAGCACTGACGCCGGTTTCCGGCGTTTTTGCCGTCAATCCACCTTGGCGCCCGAGGCCTTGACCAGCTGCTGGTACTTGGCGCGCTCGGCGGCCATGAAGGCGTCGAACTGCTCGGGCGTGCTCGGCACGGGCTCGGCCAGCAGGGCCTCGAAGCGGGTGCGCGTCTCGGGCGCCCTGAGGGCGTCGGTGAAGGCCTTGTTGAGCCTGGCGATCACCGGCCGGGGCGTGCCCGCGGGCGCGACCAGCCCCCACCAGGTGTCGATGGCAAAGCCGGGAAAGGTGGCCGCCAGGGGCGGCACGCCCGGCAGCATAGGGCTGGGCTGCTCCGACGTGACGGCCAGCGCGCGCAGCTTGCCGGCGCGGATGTTGGGCGCCGCGGCGGCCAGGTTGTCGATGTTGAAGTCCACCTCGCCCGCCAGCAGCGCCAGCTGCGCGGGGCTGGCGCCGCGGTAGGGGATGTGCAGGGCGTAGATGCCCGCCTTCTGCTTGAGCATCTCGCCGGCCAGGTGCCCGGCGCTGCCGTTGCCGCCGCTGCCGTAATTGAGCTTGCCGGGGTTGGCGCGCGCGTAGGCGATCAGGTCGGCCACGGTGTTGATCTTGAACTGGTCGGCGCGCGCGGCATTCACCACCAGCACGTTGGGCACGCGCACCATCTGCGTGATGCCGGCGAAGTCGCGCGCCGCGTCATAGGGCATGCGCGTGTACAGCCAGGGGTTGACGGCGTGCGTGGCGGTGGCTGCCAGTCCGATGGTCAGGCCGTCGGGCGCGGCCTTGGCCACCACGTCGGCGCCGATGTTGCCGCCGGCGCCGGCCTTGTTGTCCACGACCACGGTGCCGAGCGAGTCGCGCACGCGCTCGGCCAGCGCACGGGCGGTCGCATCCAGCGGCCCACCCGGCGCGTAGGGCACGACCAGGCGGATGGGCGCCGTGGACTGGGCGTGAAGGGCAGGGGCGGCGGCAGCCAGCGCGGCTGCGGCGGGAAGGGAGAGGATGAGGCTTCTGCGGTTCATAGGCGGGCGATTGTGCAGAAAGTCGCGCCCGCTGCGCCAGCGCCGCGGTCAGGCCGCGTTTGCTGCCGCGTCCTACAAGCCGCGCGGGCGCGCCTTCCTAGGATGGCGCCGGGCTTGCGAAGCCCGTTGTTTTTGTACGACCCACCCCTGGAGAGGACCGCGCCCATGATCTCGCAAGCCCCCGACACCCTGGCCAAATCCCGCTACGCCGCCTGCATCGAAGCCTGCTACGACTGCGCCGCCGCCTGCGACTTCTGCGCCGCCGCCTGCCTGCGCGAGGACAACGTGGCCCACATGGCCAAGTGCATCGCGCTGGACATGGACTGCGCCGACATGTGCCGCCTGGCTGCCGCCGCCATGGCGCGCGAGAGCGCCCATGTGGGCTACCTGTGCGAGCTGTGCGCGCGCATCTGCGAGGCCTGCGCCCAGGAGTGCAAGGCGCACGAGCATGCGCACTGCCAGGAATGCGCGCGGGCCTGCCAGCGCTGCGCCGAGCTGTGCCGGGAGATGGCGGCGGCCTGAGCGCCCTGTGCGCCTTCAGGCGCCGTGTTTGTCGGCCTCCGACGTGAAGGCGTCGGCGAAGAATTCCTCGGCCGGCAGGCCGCGCTCGCTGCCGTAGCTGGCGCGCGCCGCGTCCACCATCACCGGCGTGCCGCAGGCATAGACCTGGTGGCCCGACAGATCGGCAAAGTCATCCAGCACCGCCTGATGCACGAAGCCGGTGCGGCCCGTCCACCCGTCCTCGGGCAGCGCGTCCGAGACCACCGGGACATAGGTCAGCCGGGGCATCTGCGCCAGGCGCTCGCGCACCCAGCCGTCCATGTACAGGTCGCGCGGCCGGCGGCCGCCCCAGTAGAGCGCCACGGGCCGGTCCACGCCCTTGAACTGCATGTATTCCAGCAGCGCCTTGATGGGCGCAAAACCCGTGCCCGAGGCCAGCAGGATGATGGGTCGCTGCGAGTCCTCGCGCAGGAAGAAACTGCCGAACGGCCCCTCCACGCGCAGGATCTCCTTTTCCTTCATGGTGCCGAAGACGTGGTCGGTGAACACGCCGCCCGGCATGTGGCGGATGTGCAGGTCCACGCCCGGACTGCCGCCCTCCAGCTGCGTATGCGGGGCGTTGGCCATGGAGTAGGCGCGGCGCGCTCCGTCCTTGAGGATGAACTCGATGTACTGCCCGGCGTGGTAGCGAAACCCGTCGCCCGCCGGCAGCTGCAGGCGCACGCGCATCACGTCGTGGGCCAGCTGCTGCAGCGCGGCCACCCGTACGGGCAGCTTGCGGATGGGGTAGGCGCTCTCGTCGGTGACCTGGCGCGACTCCAGCGCCACATCGGTCAGCGGCCGGGCGCAGCAGGTCAGGATGAAGCCGGCCGCCTCCTCGGCGTCGCTCAGCGCCTTTTGCTGGTGCGGGCCGTGCTCCACCGAGCCGCTGAGCTTCCTGCACTTGCACGAGCCGCAGGCGCCGTCCTTGCAGCCGTAGGGCAGGCCGACGCCGCTGCGGATGGCGGCGGCCAGAATGGTCTCCTCGCCCTGCGTGGCGAAAACGCGCCCGCTGGGCTGCACGGTGATCTGGTGGGCGGTCTCGGCTGCGGTCATCTGGTCGGTATCCTCGTGGGCTTTCTTCAATGTGTGTCACCAAAAGGGGAGCAGTGATTTTGCCCGCCAGCCAAAACCCCCGGGGCGCCCTGCCTGCCCGCTTTCGCCGCGAACGCGTGCTGGTCGTGGGCTGCGGCGACATCGGTCTGCGTGTGGCCGCTGCATTGCAGCCCCCCGGGCGCGTGCGCGTGCTGGCCCTCACTTCCAGCCCGGGCCGCGTGCCTCTTCTGCGCGCGCGCGGCATCACCCCCCTGCAGGGCGACCTGGACCGGCGCGCCAGCCTGGCGCGTCTGGCGGGGCTGGCCACGCGTGTGCTGCACCTGGCGCCGCCCCCGGCAGTCAGCGGCGGCCCCGGTG
Source organism: Melaminivora sp. (assembly GCF_032059615.1). NCBI lineage: Bacteria > Pseudomonadati > Pseudomonadota > Betaproteobacteria > Burkholderiales > Comamonadaceae > Melaminivora > Melaminivora sp. Next base: position 13,863 of record NZ_DAMCAM010000040.1, read on the forward strand.
CCGAGGAGCGGGACCCGCGCAGCACGGCGCTGGCGCGCGCGCTGCGCCGGCGCGGCCTGCCGCGCGCCCTGGTCTATGCATCCACCAGCGGCGTGTATGGTGACTGCGGCGGCGCCCTGGTGGCCGAGACACGCCCCGTGAGGCCCACGACCGCGCGCGCCCGGCGCCGCGCCGACGCCGAGCGCACGCTGCGCCGCCACCTGGGCCGCGCCGGGGTGCGCGTGAGCGTCCTGCGCGTGCCCGGCATCTATGCACCCGACCGCCCGGGCGGCACGCCGCGCGAGCGGCTGCTGCGCGGCACGCCAGTGCTCGAAACCGGCGAGGACGTGTACACCAACCACATCCACGCCGACGACCTGGCGCGCGCCTGCGTGGCAGCGCTGTGGCGCGGGCGCAGCCAGCGCCTGTACAACGTGGCCGACGACAGCGTGCTGAAGATGGGCGACTACTTCGACCTGGCCGCCGACCTCTACGGCCTGCCGCGCCCGCCGCGCGTCTCGCGCAGCCAGGCCCGGGGGCTTCTCACGCCGCAGCTGCTGAGCTTCATGGGCGAGTCGCGCCGGCTGGACGCGGGCAGGATGGGGCGCGAGCTGCGGGTGGTGTTGCGCCATCCCACGCCGGCCGAAGGCCTGCGTTAGACAGTTCAGTTGGCGAACGCAGCAATCCCCGTCTGCGCCCGCCCCAGGATCAGCGCGTGCACGTCGTGCGTGCCCTCGTAGGTGTTCACCACCTCCAGGTTGACCAGGTGGCGCGCCACGCCGAATTCGTCGCTGATGCCGTTGCCACCCATCATGTCGCGCGCCAGGCGGGCGATGTCCAGCGCCTTGCCGCAGTTGTTGCGCTTGATGAGCGAGGTGGCCTCGATCACGTTGTGGCCCTCGTCCTTGATGCGGCCCACGCGCAGCGCGGCCTGCAGGCCCAGGGCGATCTCGGTTTGCATGTCGGCCAGCTTCTTTTGCACCAGCTGGTTGGCGGCCAGCGGCCGGCCGAACTGCTGGCGGTCCAGCGTGTACTGGCGCGCGGTGTGCCAGCAGAACTCGGCCGCGCCCATGGCGCCCCAGGCTATGCCGAAGCGCGCGCTGTTCAGACAGGTGAAGGGGCCCTTCAAGCCCTGCACCTCGGGGAAGGCGTTTTCTTCCGGCACGAACACGTTGTCCATGACGATCTCGCCGGTGATGGAAGCGCGCAGGCCCACCTTGCCGTGGATGGCTGGGGCTGACAGGCCGTCCATGCCCTTGTCCAGGATGAAGCCACGGATGGGGCCCACGGCGCCGCCCTCGCTCACTTCCTTGGCCCAGACCACGAAGACGTCGGCCACCGGGCTGTTGGTGATCCACATCTTGGCGCCGGTGAGGCGATAGCCGCCGTCCACCTTGCGCGCGCGGCTGGCCATGCTGCCGGGGTCGGAGCCGTGGTCGGGCTCGGTCAGGCCGAAGCAGCCGATGAACTCGCCACTGGCGAGTTTTGGCAGGTATTTCTGCTTCTGCGCCTCGGTGCCGAACTCGTGGATGGGCACCATGACCAGCGACGACTGAACGCTGGCCATGGAGCGGTAGCCCGAGTCCACGCGCTCGATCTCGCGCGCCACCAGGCCGTAGCTGATGTAGTTCAGGCCGGCGCCGCCGTACTCGGCGGGAATGGTCGGGCCCAGCAGGCCGAGTTCGCCCATCTCGCGGAAGATGCTGATGTCGGTCTTCTCGTGGCGGAACATGTCCAGCACGCGGGGCGCCAGGCGCTCCTGGCAGTAGGCGGCGGCGGCGGCCTGGATGGCGCGCTCGTCCTCGGTGAGCTGCTGGTTGAACTGGAGCGGGTCGTCCCACTGGAAGCGGCTGGCCATGGAGGATTCCTTGTCGAAGAGGGTGGATCGGATCGGATGCGGGCGCATGGTAGGGGCAGGGCCCACCCCCGGCAAACGATTTGATGTCATCCAGGCATGAGTTTTTCGCATGTATGCGGCCCTACACTCCTTTCTTCTGCCCTCTGCACACGCCTGCCGATCCATGCATCGCACTCATCTGCCCTCCACCCAAGCCCTGGCCTGCTTTGAGGCGGCCGCGCGCCACGAGAGCTACACCCGTGCCGCGCAGGAGCTGGCGCTCACGCAGAGCGCGGTTTCGCGCCAGATCCTGGCGCTGGAGGAGCTGCTGGGCGTGCCGCTGTTTCGCCGCACCCGCCACGGCGTGCTGCTGACCGAGGCTGGCCGGCAGTACGCACGCCAGACCGCGCGCTGGCTGCAGAACCTGGAGCAGGGCACGCTGGAGCTCATGGCGCACCAGGGCATGGGCGGCACGGTGACCCTGGCGGCCGTGCCCACCTTCGCCACGCGCTGGCTGCTGCCGCGCCTGCCGCTGCTGGCGCGCCGGCACCCCGACATCACCGTGCACATCGACGTGCAGACGCGGCCCTTCCTGTTCGCCGACACGGGTTTCGACGCCGCCATCCACGCCGGCACGCCCGAGCAGCTGGCCCACTGGCCGGGCGTGCAGGCCGAGTGGCTGATGGGCGAGAGCATCGTGCCCGTGTGCAGCCCGCAGCTGCTGGCACGCGCGGCGCGGCGCGGCCCTGGGCGTGCCTGGCAGCCGGTGGCGCCGCAGGACATCGCCGGCCTGCCGCTGCTGCAGCAAAGCACACGCCCCCACGGCTGGCGCCAGTGGTTCGAGGCCGCCGGCGTGCCCGCGCCCCGGGCGCTGGAGGGGCCGCGGCTGGAGCTGTTTTCCATGCTGGCCGCCGCCGCCACCCAGGGCCTGGGCGTGGCGCTGATACCGCCGCTGCTGATCGAGGCCGAGCTGGCCCGCGGCGAGCTGGTCATCGCCTGCGCCACGGCGCTGCCGTCCGAGCGCGGCTACTACCTGGTCACGCCCGAGCAGCAGCCGCCCAGCCCGGCGCTGGCACGCTTTGCCGCCTGGCTGCTGGAGGCCGCGCGCGGCGCGGGGGAGCGCCCATGAGCGCGGCGCCCGCCACCAGCACGGCGCTGGTCTGGTTTCGCCGCGACCTGCGCGCGCATGACCACGCGGCGCTGTCGCAGGCACTCGCGCGCCATGGCCGGGTGTACTGCGCCTTTGTCTTCGACACCGATATCCTCGACGCGCTGCCCTCGCGCTCCGACCGGCGGGTCGAGTTCATCCACGCCAGCGTGCTCGCGCTGCACGGGGCGCTGCAGGCGCTGGCTGCACGCGGCGGCGTGCCGGGGGGCGGCCTCATCGTGCGCCACGGGCGGGCGCTCGACTGCATCGCCGCGCTTGCGCAGGCGCTGGGCGTGAGCGAGGTGCTGGTCAACCGCGACTATGAGCCCGCGGCCCGCGCCCGCGACGCGGCCGTGGCAAGCGCGCTGGCGGGGCTGGGCATCGCGTTTTCCAGCCACAAGGACCAGGTGCTGCTCGAATGCGACGAGGTGCTGAACCGGCAGCACCAGCCCTACAGCGTCTTTACGCCCTACCGCCGGGCCTGGCTGGCGCGGCTGGACGACGGGCAGCTGGCCGCGCACCCGGTCGAGCCCCGCCCGGGCCAGCTGGCGCCGCCGCCAGTGCCCGAGCGCCTGCCCGGTCTGGAAGAGCTGGGTTTTGCCCGCACCAACCTCGGCACGCTGGCGCTGCCCACGGGGCAGGACGGCGCGCAGCAGCTGCTGCGCGACTTCGCTTCGCGCCTGTCGTGCTACCACGAGGCGCGCGACTATCCGGCGCGCAAGGGCGTGTCCTACCTGTCGGTACACCTGCGCTTTGGCACGCTGTCGATCCGCGAGGCCGCGCGCCTGGCCTGGCCGCATGCGGCCCGGGGCGACGCGGGCGCGCAGGTCTGGCTGTCCGAGCTGTGCTGGCGCGATTTCTATTTCATGATCCTGTGGCACCACCCGCGCGTGGTCAGCCAGGCCTTTCGGCCCGAGTACGACCGCGTGCAGTGGGACGACGCGCCCGCGCTGTGGCAGGCCTGGCTCACGGCGCGCACCGGCTACCCGCTGGTGGACGCCGCCCTGCGCCAGCTGCACCAGACGGGCTACATGCACAACCGCCTGCGCATGGTGGTGGCGAGCTTTCTGACCAAGGACCTGGGCCTGGACTGGCGCCTGGGCGAGCGCCACTTCGCCGAGCACCTGAACGACTACGACCTGGCGGCCAACAACGGTGGCTGGCAGTGGGCGGCCTCCACGGGCTGCGACGCGCAGCCGTGGTTTCGCATCTTCAACCCCGTCACGCAGTCGCGCAGGTTCGACCCCGAGGGGCGCTTCATCCGCCGCTACCTGCCCGAGCTGGCGCGCGTGCCGCCTGCCCACATCCACTTTCCTGCCGACATGCGGCCGCAGGAGCTCGCCGCTTGTGGCCTGCGGCTGGGCGAGGACTACCCGCTGCCCGTGGTGCAGCACGCCAGCGCGCGCGAGCGCACGCTGATGCGGTTTCACTTCCTGAAGGCGAACGCCGCCTAGATCCAGCCCAGCGCCGCGATGGCCACCGGCGTGAGCACCGCCGTCGCCACGCCGTTGAGCCCCATGGCCAGGGCGGCAAAGGCGCCGGACGTCGGGTGCACCTGCAGCTCGCGCGCCGTGCCGATGGCGTGCGCCGTCAGCCCCGCAGCAAAGCCGCGCACGGCCGGGTCCTGCACCCGCAGCAGGCGCAGCAGGGGCTCGGCCAGCACCGCACCGGCGATCCCGGTGATGGCCACGCCCACGGCGGCCAGCGACGGCAGGCCGCCCAGGCGCTCGACCACCGGCAGGGCGATGGGCATGGTGGCGGACTTGGGTGCCAGCGACAGCAGCGTCTCGCGCGTGGCGCCCAGTGCCCAGGCCAGCAGCAGGGCCGAGGCGATGGCCGCCGTGCAGCCCGCCAGCAGCGCCACGCACAGCGGGCGCCACAGCGCGCGGATGCGCTGGCGCTGGGCGAACAGAGGCACCGCCAGCGCCACCGTGGCCGGGCCGATGCACAGTGTCAGCCACTCGGTGCCGGCGCGGTAGGTTTCGTAAGGCGTGCCCGTGGACAGCAGCACGGCCACCACCAGGGTGGTGCCGGTGAGCACCGGGATCAAGAGCGGGTTCGAGCCGCTCCTGCGGTACAGCCGCACCGCCGCCACGTAGGCCAGCAGGGTCAGCACCAGCCAGGGCAGGGGGGAGGCGGCCAGCGCCTGCAGGGCGGGGCTCATCGCGCGTCCTGCCCGGGCGCGTCGGCCAGGGCTGCGGGGTGACTGCGCAGCAGGCGGCGCAGCGTCCAGGCGGTCACCACCAGGGTGATGGCCGCGCCCGCGACGCCCGCAACGGCGAAAGGCAACCACTCGCGCCGCAGCAGATCGAAGTGCAGCATCACCGCCGCCACCGACGGAATGAACAGCAGCATCATGTTCTGCAGCAGCGCAGCGGCCACGCGCTCGAGCGAGTCGGGCACCCGGCCCAGGGCGAGCAGTGCGACGAGCAGCAGCAGCATGCCGGCCAGCGCGCCGGGAAAGGGCAGGCGCAGCCACTGCACCAGCAGCTCGCCCAGGAGCTGGAAGAAGAAAAGCGCGGTAATGGCGTGAAGCATGGATGAGGGCAGGGCGGCAGGCACGCGCCGCTGGGGAAAACCGCCGATCATCCTCCAGTCCGGGCTAGCGCGCCGTGTAGGCGCGTACCCGGCCCGCGGCCGGGCAATTGGCGGATGGCGCGGCCGGCGCGTCCGCCCTAGTCTGGGCCAGTCGGGCGAACGGGCGCACACGGCCCCGCCGCCACTGCCACAACCATCAGGAGAGACAGCGCCATGGCCACCGCACAGCCCACCTACCATGCCCCCGTCTATGAGCCCACGGTCGATGAGCTGGAGACGCTCAAGCAGCTGGAGATCAGCCCCGGCATGGACCTGCCCGAAGCGCTGCGCCACCATCTCTCGGGCCGGCTGCTGGAGTGGGGCCTCGTGCAGAAGACGCCCTCGGGCCAGTTCGTCATCGCCGACAGCGGCCGCAAGCTGGTGCAGCACCAGGAGGGATGATGAGGGCGCGCGGTGGGTGTAACGGGGGCGTCACACGGCGTCGCCCTCGTCCTACAGCAGAGCTTCAGGCCCGTCCCTTAAGGTTGCGCCCATCGCTTGCGGACCCGGCCCATGCCCGGCCCGCGGCGGACAAGGAGCCAACGACGTGATGACGAACAACAACACTAACCAAGGGGACCTCTCCCGCGCCCATGCCGGCGCCCTGCCGCTGCGGCAGACTGGCTGACCTGGAACACGACGACCGAATCCTCGACGCCCGAGGGAAGGCGGTCGGCCCCGCGCCTGAGCAGGCGGCCCGTTGTGGGCCAAGGTCTTGCCCAGACAGCGCAGGGCCGCACGCCATGGCCGGATTCACGCTGTTCGCAGGTCCCGGAGCCATCCGCACGGGGCTCCTCACCCGCCAGACAGAAGAATGCAGGCCCCTTCCCGCAAGGGCCGCAGGAGACAGGCAGCGCCCGGTGCCCAGGCATTTCGGGGCGTGCGGCAGGATTGACCGGCCGCATGAAGCGGGCGTACTGCGCCGCCGCTGCCTTATTTCGGGCCCGCGCCCGGCCAGCCGTTGAGGACACGCACGTGATGACAGGATTTCCGCACACTCCCCTGCCTGCCCGCACGAGCAGCGACCACAGGCCCGGCGACCAGCCGGTGGACCCCGACGTGCCGGGCGCCCCGCCCGAGCCGGCCGACGCGCCGCCAGCCACGCCGGCCTGCGCCTGAAGCGTCCGCGGGTGCGGCCCTGCGGGACGGGCCGTACGCAGCGATGCACGCAGCAAAAAATACATAGCGCAATAACGAAAACCGGCGCAGGGTTGCGCCGGTCTTCATTGGATGCCCGCGTTTGGTGGGGTGGCTGCTCACGCCCCGGGGCGCGGCGGCGTTACTGGCCTGCCGCGGCCGGTGCATTCCCGGGCTGCTGCAGGGCGTCCTGCAGGGCCTTGGCCGGGTCGTCGGCCTCCGCGCCAGGGCTGGCGTCGCCGCCCTCGGGCTGGGGCTCGGGCAGGGCGCCAGGCGCCGGCTCTTGCTGCTGCGGCTCCTCGTCCTGGCCGTAGGGCTCCTCCATGTCCTGATTCAGGCTGTCGAGCATCTGGGCACCCACGGCGTCCATGTTGACCTCGACCTTCTTGTCCAGGCTGCCCGTGACCAAGCCGGGGAAGGCGATCAGGATGCCGACCATGGTCAGCTGCAGGATCAGGAAAGGGACGGCGCCCTTGTAGATCTGCATGGTCGTGACCGGCTCCATCAGCTTGCCGGTGACCGGATCGACGTAGGGCTTTTCCGGCGCCACCGAGCGCAGGAAGAACAGCGCGAAGCCGAACGGCGGGTGCAGGAAGGACGTCTGCATGTTCACCGCCAGGAGCACGCCGAACCAGATCAGGTCCACGCCCAGCTTCTCGGCCACGGGCGCCAGCAGCGGCACGACGATGAAGGACAGCTCGAAGTAGTCCAGGAAGAACGCGAGGAAGAAGATCATCACGTTCACCACGATCAGGAAGCCCACCTGACCGCCGGGCAGGTCGGCCAGCAGGTGCTCGACCCAGCGCGGGCCGTCGGCGGCCTGGAAGACCATGCTGAACATGGTCGCGCCGATCAGGATGAACATGACGAAGGATGCCAGTCGGGTGGTGGACGCCAGCGCCTGCTTGAGCAGCGACCACGACAGCCGGCCACGCAGCATGGCCATGATGAGCGCACCCACCGCACCCATGGCGCCGCCTTCCGTGGGCGAGGCCACGCCCAGGAAGATGGTGCCCAGCACCAGGAAGATGAGCAGCAGCGGCGGGATCAGCACGAAGGTCACGCGCTCGGCCAGCTTGGACAGAAGCCCCAGGCCGGTGAGGCGGTTGGCCGAGGCGATCAGCCAGGCAACGAAGGCGCCGCCGCAGGCAGCCACCACCACTTTTTCGTCGGTCGGCACGGACTCCACGAGATGGCCTTCCCACCAGCTGTGGATGTCGGCCATGTGCGACTCCAGCACCCACGCCACCAGGGCAGAGATAACCAGCACGGCGACCAGCGAGGGGTAGCCCGCGCTGCCGTTGGGCTCGCGCAGCGTGCGCGCTTCCGGCGGCAGGGCCGGCACGGCCTGAGGCTTGAAGATGGCCAGCAGCACCACCCACAGCACGTACAGGCCCACCAGCATGAAGGCCGGCATGAATGCGCCCTTGTACATGTCGCCCACGCTGCGGCCCAGCTGGTCGGCCATGATGATCAGCACCAGCGACGGCGGGATGATCTGCGCCAGCGTTCCCGAGGCGGCAATGACGCCGCTGGTCAGCGGCCGGCTGTAGCCGTAGCGCAGCATGATGGGCATGGAGATCAGGCCCATGGAGATGACGGAGGCGGCGACCACGCCGGTGGTGGCGGCCAGCAGCGCGCCCACGAAAATCACGGCCAGCGCCAGGCCGCCGCGCAGCGGGCCGAAGACCTGGCCGACCGAGTCCAGCAGATCCTCGGCCATGCCGCTGCGCTCCAGGATCAGCCCCATCAGCGTGAAGAAGGGCACGGCCAGCAGCGTGTCGTTGGCCATGATGCCGATCAGGCGCTCGGGCAGCCAGGCCAGGATGGTGGCCGGAAAGACGCCCAGCTCGATGCCCAGCAGGCCGAAGAACAGGCCGCAGGCGCCGAGGCTGAAGGCGACGGGAAAGCCCAGGATCAGGAAGCAGGCCAGGCCTGCGAACATGATGGGGGCGAAATTGGCGGTGATGAATTCCATGGAAACGGTGCTCCGGACGGTCGCTCAGCGGGCGGGGGCGGGCGGGGCGCCGGCGCCGGCCTGGCGCTCCTGCTCGGCCTGCAGGCGCAGGGCCTCGATCAGCGCTTCCTCGTCGCTCTTGCTGGACAGGCGGCCCATGGGGTCAGGCCCCTGGCCGCGCAGGAAGGCGATGCGCTTGATCAGCTCCGACCAGCCCTGCAGCATCAGCAGCGCGAAGCCCGCGGGCAGCGCCACCCACACCGGCCAGCGGATCAGGCCGCCGGGGTTACCCGAGATCTCGCCCGACTGGTACTTGCTGATCAGCATGGGCACGCCCAGCCACAGCACCAGGATGCACACGGGCGTGAGGAAGAACAGGAAGCCGAAGATGTCGATCCAGACCTGCGTGCGCTTGGACAGGCGGCTGTTGAGCACGTCGATACGCACGTGCTCGCGCTGCAGCAGCGTGTAGCCGGCGGCGATCAGGAAGGACCAGGCGTACAGGTACCACTGCACTTCCAGGAAGGCGTTGGAGCTGTAGTTGAAGATCTTGCGCACCACGGCGTTGGCGGCGCTGATGAGGGTGGCGGCAAAGATCAGCCAGATGCAATATCTGCCGACGAAGGCGTTGAGCCTGTCGATGGCCCGCGAGAGGGCGAGTAGTGCCTGCATGGTGTCTCCAGGAAGCGGCAAGGGCGCATGTCCGCCGGCGCAAGGGGTGGCTGCACACGGCTGGAACAAAGATTTACGAGGTTTTGCAGGGGCGCCATTCTACGGACTCGCGGGCGAGCCGGGTTTACGAAAAAAAGCGGCTGAAACCCTTATGTGCAAAGGACAGATAGCTACATTTTTTGTAGCAATAAGGGATTATGCGTAGATGCCCTGGGTGGGCATCCTCAATCCGCCAGGGCCACGCTCTTGACCTGGGCGAAGACCGCCTCGCCCTCGGCCAGCGCCAGCTCGCGGCGCGAGCGCTCGGTGATGCGCGCCACCAGGGCCGTGCCGCCGGCGTCCAGCCGCACCAGCACCTGCCCGGGGGCATCGGGCGCGATCTGCTCGATGCGCGCGGGCAGCACGTTGAGCACGCTGCTGGCCTCGGGCCGCTGGCGCGCCAAGCTCACGTCGCGCGCCAGCACGCGCAGGCGCGCGGCCTCGCCCACGGCCCGCGGCTGCGCCGTGGCCAGGTGCAGCTGACCGCCGACAAAGCCCACGGTCAGCAGGTGGTCCCGCGCGTCCCAGCCCGACACCCGGCCCTGCACCAGCGCGGCCGCGCCGTCGCCGCTGGCCAGCGGCAGGTCCAGCCGGGCCATCAGCTCGGCGGGTGCTCCCTGCGCCAGCACGCGCCCGCCGCGCAGCAGCACCAGGTGCGTGGCCAGGCGCGCCACCTCGTCGGCGGAGTGCGTCACGTAGAGGATGGGGATGGCCAGCTCGCGTTGCAGCCGCTCCAGATAGGGCAGCACCTCGGCCTTGCGCGCGGCGTCCAGCGCCGCCAGCGGCTCGTCCATCAGCAGCACGCGCGGGCTGGTGGCCAGCGCGCGCGCGATGGCCACGCGCTGGCGCTCGCCGCCCGACAGGGTGTGCGGCATGCGCTCGATGAGCTGCGACAGGCCGAGCAGCTCCACGGCCTGCTCCAGCGACACGCGCCGGCGCGCGGGCGCCAGGCGCTTCCAGCCGTACTGCATGTTGCGCCGCACGTCCAGGTGGGCAAACAGGCTGGCCTCCTGGAAGACGTAGCCCAGGGCGCGCCGGTGCGTGGGCAGCCAGGTGCGGGTGGCGTCGTGCTGCCAGGTCTCGCCGTTCACGCACACGCTGCCGCGCGCGCGCTCCAGACCGGCGATGGCGCGCAGGCAGGTGGTCTTGCCGCAGCCGGACGGCCCGAACAGGGCGGTGACGCCGTCGCCCGGCAGCTGCAAGTCCACGTCCAGCGAGAAGTCGGCACGCGCCAGTTGCAGCCGGGCGTGGATCTGGCCGCCGGTTCCGTGCTCGGGCAGGGCGGTGCCATGCACGTTCATCGCGTCTTCCTCGGCTGCAGCCACTGCAGCAGCATCAGCACCAGGAACGAGAACGCCACCATGCCCCCGGCCAGCCAGTGCGCGTGGGTGTACTCCATCGCTTCCACGTGGTCGTAGATCTGCACCGAGACCACGCGCGTCACGCCGGGGATGTTGCCGCCCAGCATCAGCACCACGCCGAACTCGCCCACGGTGTGCGCGAAGGTCAGGATGGCCGCGGTGATGAAGCCCGGGCGCGCCAGCGGCAGCGCGACGGTGAAGAAGCGGTCCAGGCGCGCCGCGCCCAGCGTGGCCGCCACCTCCAGCGGGCGCGGGCCCAGCGCCTCGAAGGCGCGCTGCAGCGGCTGCACGGCAAACGGCAGCGAATACACCAGCGAGCCGATGACCAGCCCAGCAAAAGTGAAGGGCAGGCGGTGCAGGCCCAGCGCGTCTGTCAGGTGTCCCAGAAAGCCGTTGGGGCCCATCGCCACCAGCAGGTAAAAACCGATGACGGTGGGCGGCAGCACCAGCGGCAGCGCCACCACCGCGCCCACCGGCCCGCGCCAGCGCGAGCGCGTGTGCGCCAGCCACCAGGCCAGCGGCGTGCACAGCACCAGCAGCAGCACGGTGGTGATGCCCGCCAGGCGCAGCGTCAGGCGGATGGCGGCCCAGTCCTTCGGGCCCAGATGAAACGTGTCCACAGCTATGAAAGAAGGAGCTGACTGTCCTTGCCCCATCAAGGTTTCAGTGCAAAAACGTCAAAACCCGCCGAAGCGGGCTTGGCCGGACGGGCTCAGAACGAGTAGCCGTAGGATTTGATCACTGCGCGGGCCTTCTCGCCGCGCAGGTATTGCATCAGCGCGGCGGCGGCCGGGTTGTTCTGCGCGGGCTTCAGCACGATGGCGTCCTGGCGGATCGGTGCGTGCATGCTGGCAGGCACCACCCAGGCCGAGCCCTCGCGCAGCTTGCCGTCCTCGGTCACCTGCGACAGCGCGACGAAGCCCAGCTCGGCGTTGCCCGAGGCGGCGAACTGGTAGGTCTGGCCGATGTTCTCGCCCTGCACCACGCGGCCCTTGACCTTGTCGGTGAGCTTGAGCTTGTCCAGCGTTTCCATCGCCGCCTGGCCGTAGGGGGCCAGCTTCGGGTTGGCGATGGCGATGTGGCGCCAGTCGCCCTTTTCCAGCACCTTGCCCTCGGCGTCCACATAGCCGGCCTGCTTGCTCCACAGCACCAGCTGGCCGATGGCGTAGGTGAAGCGCGTGGAAGCATCGCCCAGGCCTTCCTTGCCGATCTTCTCGGGCGTGGTGTCGTCGGCCGCCAGCAGGATGCCGAACGGTGCGCCGTTGGCGATCTGCGCATAGAACTTGCCCGTGGCGCCGAACGACAGCACGGCCTTGTGGCCCGTGTCCTGCTCGAACAGCTGCGCAATCTTCTGCATCGGCGCGGTGAAGTTGGCTGCGACGGCCACCGCCACCTCGTCGGCGTGGCCGGCCAGGGGCAGCAGCCCGGCCAGCAGGAACAGGGGACACGCCAGGCGTTTGCGAAAGAAGGTCATGGGAAGGTCTCGCTATTCATGAGAGGAATAGCGCAGGAGTATAGGCCCCGGCCGTTGCATGATCGCGCCATGACCGAGCAACCGTCTCTTTCCCTCGATGCCCTGGGCCACGGCCCGGCCGACCGGCGCCTGGCCGTGCTGCGCGAGGTCGGGCGCGCGGGCTCCATCTCGCAGGCCGCGCGCTCGGTCGGAGTGAGCTACAAGGCGGCATGGCAGGCGCTGGACACCCTGTCCAACCTGGCCGGCGCGCCGCTGGTGGAGCGCGCTGTGGGCGGCGCGGGCGGGGGCGGCGCGCGCCTCACGCCCGCGGGCCACGAGCTGCTGGCCGCCGCCGGCGCTATGGACGCAGCGCGCTCGCAGCTGGCCGCCCAGTGGCGCCCCGGCGGGGCGGCCGGCGCCGCGGCGCTGGCGCTCACGGTACGCACCAGCATGCGCAACCAGTGGCCCTGCACGGTGGTGGCGCTGCAGGCCAGCGGCCCCGTGGTGCGCGTGCAGCTGGCCGGCGGCGCCCCGGCCGAAGCGGCCCTGTGCGTGTGGGCGCGCATCACGCGCGAGAGCAGCGAGCTGCTGGCGTTGCGCCCGGGCCTGGCCGTGCAGGTGCTGTGCAAGGCCACGGCCGTGCGCGTGCTGGCGGCGCCAGGGCAGGGGGCAAGCGCGCCGGACAACCACTGGGCCGGCCGCGCCGTGCGCGTGGCACGCGGCGAGCTGGGCGACGAGGTCGCGGCGCAGCTGGCCGCGGGCGTGCAGATGGTGGGCCTGGCGCCGCCCGGCTCGCGCCTGCGCGCGGGTTCGCGGGTGCTGCTGACCATCGACGAGTCGGCGGTCGCGCTGGCCCTGCCTGTCGCCTGAAGGCCCGCGCGGCGTGGCATGCCGGCGCTGCTGCGTAGGCGTTACTACATAGGCATTAGTCCCAGTGCGGCCGCCAAAATGGCGCGCTTACGATGCAGCGCAACAACCGAAGGAGACACAGGGCCGCGTCACGCCATGGCGTGGCGCGCGTCTTTTTGCAATGAGCGACGTCATACTCGAAACATCCCACCTGACCAAAGAGTTCAAGGGCTTCACCGCCGTGAGCGACGTGAATCTGAGCGTGCGCCGGGGGTCCATCCACGCGCTGATCGGGCCCAACGGAGCGGGCAAGACCACCTGCTTCAACCTGCTGACCAAGTTCCTGGAGCCCACCTCGGGCACCATCCGCTTCAACGGCACCGACATCACGCGTGAGCAGCCGGCGCAGATCGCCCGCCGCGGCGTGATCCGCTCGTTCCAGATCTCGGCGGTGTTCCCGAACCTGACGCTGCTGGAGAACGTGCGCATGGGGCTGCAGCGGCGGCTGGGCACGTCCTACCACTTCTGGCGCAGCGAAAAAAGCCTGCACCAGCTCGACGGCCGCGCCCGCGCGCTGCTGGCCGAGGTCGGCCTGGAGGATCTGGCCGACGAGGTCACCGTGAACCTGCCCTATGGCCGCAAGCGCGCCCTGGAGATCGCCACCACCCTGGCCATGGAGCCCGAGCTGATGCTGCTGGACGAACCCACGCAGGGCATGGGCCACGAGGACGTGGACCGGGTCACGCAGCTGATCAAGAAGGTATCGGCCGGGCGCACCATCCTGATGGTCGAGCACAACATGAAGGTCATCTCCACGATCGCCGACCGCATCACGGTGCTGCAGCGCGGCGCCGTGCTGGCCGAGGGCGCCTATGAGGAGGTCTCCAACAACGCCCAGGTCATGGAAGCCTACATGGGCACGACCGATGGCCAGCTGCAGGGAGCGCACTGACATGGCAACGACGCAACCCGCACTGGAGATCACCGGCCTGCAGGCCTGGTACGGCGAGTCGCACGTGCTGCACGGCGTGGACATGGTGGTGCAGCCCGGCGAGGTGGTGACGCTGCTCGGGCGCAACGGCGCCGGCCGCACCTCGACGCTGCGCGCCATCATGGGGCTGACCGGCGCGCGCCGCGGCTCGGTGCGCATCCACGGCACCGAGACCATCGCCATGGCCACGCACCGCATCGCCCACCTGGGCGTGGGCTACTGCCCCGAGGAGCGCGGCATCTTCTCCAGCCTGTCGTGCGAGGAGAACCTGCTGCTGCCGCCCACCCTCAAGACCGGCACGCAGGGCATGGGGCTCGACGAGATCTACGCCATGTTTCCCAACCTGGCCGAGCGCAAGAACAGCCAGGGCACGCGCCTGTCCGGCGGCGAGCAGCAGATGCTGGCGGTGGCGCGCATCCTGCGCACGGGCGCCAAGCTGCTGCTGCTCGACGAGATATCCGAAGGCCTGGCGCCGGTCATCGTGCAGGCGCTCGCCCGCATGATCACCATGCTGCGCGAGAAGGGCTACACGGTGGTCATGGTCGAGCAGAACTTCCGCTTCGCCGCGCCGCTGGCCGACCGTTTCTACGTCATGGAGCACGGCCGCATGGTCGAGCACTTCCGGGCCGACGAGCTCGACGCCAAGATGCCCGTGCTCAACCAGCTGCTGGGCGTCTGAGCCCGCCAGGCCCCTCGCCATCCCTTTCAAGCACCCACCGTTTTTCGACCGAAGACAAGGAGACTCCTCATGAAGCACACCCTCAAGACCACCGTGGCCCTGCTGGGCGCCGCCGGCATGGCCCTGGCCAGCGTCCAGGCCCATGCCCAGGACAAGGTGAAGATCGGCTTCATCACCGACATGTCCAGCCTGTACGCCGACGTGGAGGGCAAGAACGGCGCTCTGGCGATCCAGATGGCCATCGACGACTTCGGCGGCAAGGTGCTGGGCAAGCCCATCGAGCTGCTCACCGCCGACCACCAGAACAAGGCCGACATCGCCGCCAGCAAGGCGCGCGAGTGGATCGACACGCAGAACCTGACCATGCTGTTCGGCGGCACCAACTCAGGTACGGCGCTGGCGTCCGCCAAGGTCGCGGCCGAGAAGAAGCGCATCTACTTCAACAGCGGCGCCGGCTCCTCGGCACTGACCAACGAGCAGTGCACTCCCTACACCGTGCACTACGCCTACGACACCGTGGCCCTGGCCAAGGGCACGGGCGCGGCCGTGGTCAAGAACGGCGGCAAGAGCTGGTTCTTCCTGACGGCCGACTACGCCTTCGGCCACGCCCTGGAGGCCGACACCTCCAAGGTGGTCAAGGAGTCCGGCGGCACCGTGGTGGGCGCCGTACGCCATCCGCTGAACGCGTCCGACTTCTCGTCGTTCCTGCTGCAGGCGCAGAACTCCAAGGCGCAGATCCTGGGCCTGGCCAACGCCGGCGGCGACACCATCAACGC